>DAOVYS010000239.1 GCA_030635485.1 Pseudomonadota bacterium
AACCAGACCACCAATTTTCATGGCCGGGAATATAGCACGAAAAACAAAAATCCGCACCCTGCATCTGTGTTTATTTTGTATATTTTTCCTCTTTGCAGACCAGGAGCCGCGGGCTGAAATGGCATCCTGGATCATTCGATTCGACATTGATACTCCGGAGGAAGTTGAGAGGACATGCAGTGCGGCAAAATCCGCCGGTTTTGATGCCCTTTTGGTCCAGGTCAGGGGACGGGCCGATGCGTATTACAAAAGCAACATTGCTCCAAGGGCTGAAAGCTTAAAGGAGGCTCCTCCTGATTTCGACCCCCTGGCATCGGTCCTTGAGGCATGCGGATCAATACCCGTACATGCCTGGCTGAATGTCTACTACCTCTGGACAGGAGATGAACCGCCTGCTGATCCGTCCCACGCAGCCAGAGCCGGACGCAGCTGGATCCTCCGTGATGCCGATGGCCGCAAGGTATCGGACTATTCCGAGTTTGACAGAGCGGTCGGCTGGATTGAGGGCATTTACGCGGACCCGGCCTCATCAGGATATCGACGCCGCTTCGCATCCATTGTCAGGGAACTTATTGATCAGTATGATGTGGCCGGAATACATCTCGATTTCGTGCGCTATCCAGGCCCTGCATACGGCCATGGAGGCAAGCTGGGCAGAAAATTTCAAAAAAGCTGGGGACTCGACCCCCGCTGGATACCTGATGGACCGACAGCGTCCGGCCTTGACACCTGGCTTTCCGGCTCCATGGACCCGGCAAAACGTGTGCTTACAACAGCAGCCTTGCTCTGGGCCGATCTCCGAACATCGGAGATAACAGCCCTGGTCAGGGATGTCGGAAAAGCTGTTTCTCAATCCGGACGTAACGTCACACTCTCTGCCGCAATCTACCCAGATTCCGGCCCAGCCTTTGTTGAAAAAGGCCAGGACTGGCTCGATTGGACGAAAAACGGACTGGTCGACACCCTGTTCCCAATGGCCTACTTCGGGGAACCGGAACGGGTGGGCAGACAACTTGAAAATATAGCCGCCCTGCTCACCCCCCCTATTCAGGCCTGGGCCGGACTCGGCGCCTACATAAAGGAACCGGAAAAAATCAGAAAAGAGGCCGCCCTGGCAAGGGGACTCGGATATCATAAAATCTGCCTCTTTGATCTTGGCCATCTGCTCATGAAACCATCCGGATACAGACCGTACGTCCGGGCTATCCAAAAATATACATCCAGCCCCGGTCTCACACGCAGGGATCGTCTGAAGAGAGCCGGCAACAATCCAGGACCGGCCCCTTTCGCTGAAACAACTTATGGTAACAGGCCTGAACTCAGACACTTTGAGAAGATCGTCCAAAAGGCATTGGGAGGCTGTCTGCCGACCGGCATAAAGCGTGCAAGATATGACGAACTCGTTAAAAAACGGTGGAATGAATTCAATTTTGCACAAAAGATATCCATCCCCAAGACTCTTTTAAGACTACGATCCAGATCCAATTTATGCCCGGGCTGGGTTGAATTAGAGGGAATATTCCGTTTCGTGCATGATCTTGACACTTCTGAAAGACGCGCCGAACAGAAGGAGACATGCAAAAAGGCCAGAGACCGGGTAATGCGCGGCGCAAACTTCGCGTACGTGGCCAAAAAAATGTCCCAGGGCGGTTCAAAAAATTTTGGCGGCAGATTGGGCCGTCGCTACCTTTCACCGTCAAACCGAATCGATATCACTCTTGCCCGGCTGAAACCAGGGGAACTGAGTCCGGTCCTGAAAGTTGACAACGGTTACTGGTTCTACCGGGCGGAGACAACGGCACCACCAATGATGCAGCTCCTTTCAAAAATTCCATGGCCTGCCAGACGAATCCTCTTTTGCAGAACTCTGGCCGAGATCATGGCGGAAGGTGAGTAAACGCAACTCCTCCTGGCACATAATTTGCTTCTTCATAATATCTAAAGACAAAAACTCACAAGTCAGGAGGACGATATGAAAACCACTAGAAAAGACATTCCCCGGAGAAACCGCAACGCCAAGCAAGGAGTCAACAAGAAAAAACAAAAGGTCATTAACATGGTATCTATCGAATATTACGAGAAAAAAATAGTCTACTTAAACAGCAGAACCCTTCACCCCAGACTGGTTATGCTTGCATGCAGCGACGCGCCTATAAGGCCTGACAACATCTCTTGCCAGAGAGGGCTTAAACGGCATGTTAAAAAATGTATTAAATATTATGAAAAAAAATTGACTAATCTTAACCGCGAACAGAAAAAACTTTTTACTGCTAATTTTTTTGATAAATTCTTTTTAGGGGCAGCCTGACATTTTTTTACACCCAATATTACCCACCACCTTAAAAAATTCCTGCCATAAGACTACAACCCCCTTGACGCCCACCGCTTCAAATAGTACAAAGATTCTCTTCCAATGATTCATGATAGATAACTACTCAGGCGGATAGACTGAAGCAGAAAGGTCGACATACTTCAGCCTTCAGCCTACCCTACTTATAACCATTCACAAATCACGTATGATTAAAATCCGCTACAATTCACCGGTAATCCTGACATTCTCCCTTGTCTGCATCTGTGCAATGGGAACAAGCAGTCTTACCAGGGGGCAGAGCACGGAATTTCTCTTCATAACCTATCCCGGGTTCAGTTTTTTCGACCCGCTTTGTTATTTTCGTCTTATCTCGCACGTAGCAGGCCATGCCGACTGGAAACATCTTGCCGGAAATCTCTCCATTATCCTGCTGATCGGACCGCTCCTTGAAGAAAAATACGGGTCCGGAGCGCTTCTTGAGATGGTTTTTTATACTGCGCTTGTAACCGGCATATTAAACTCCCTCTTGTTTCAGGCAGGGCTTATGGGCGCAAGCGGGATTGTGTTCATGCTGATCCTTCTTGCCTCTTTTGCAAATTTCAAGGCAGGAGAACTGCCTCTAACATTTATTTTAATTGCCGTACTCTACCTTGGCAGTGAAATGATTGTCGTCTTTTCCCATGACAATATTTCCCAATTCGCCCATATCCTGGGAGGAGTGTGCGGTGCGTTCTTCGGATTCTTAAGGATGAGGAAAAAATGATAGATATTAAAACTGATGGACATGTACACACACGCTACTGCCACCACGCAGTGGGTGAAATGGATGAATATGCCCGTGCAGCCATTGAACGGGGACTTGATAAAATAGTATTCCTGGAACACTTTGAGGCCGGCATCAATTATTTCCAACCTACCTGGGCCTCAAAAGATGATTTCAAACTCTTTCGCAAAGAGGGTGAAAGCCTTAAAGAAAAATATTCAGGCACACTTGAAATCGGCCTTGGAGTGGAAGTCGGATACAACCCCAAGTGTGTTAAGGAGACCATAGATTTCCTGGACCGTTACGATTGGGACAGGATTGGAATTTCCTACCATTTTCTCCATGCCAACGGTCAGCACCTGAACATGGTAAGCAGCAGAAAAATAAATCTGGATACGCTGGAGCAAATCGGAATAGATAAGGTAATCCGCACATACTACCAAGACCTGAACGAGGCGGTGGAACTTTTGCCCGGGACCGTGCTCTGCCATCTTGACGCAGTGCTGCGCCATTATCCAGGACTCCGTTTTACCGACGAACACAACCAAATAGCAAAAGACCTGCTTTTGAACGTGGCTGAAAAAAAAATGGCCCTTGAGGTAAACACATCAGGATTTAAACTCCGGAACGAGCCGTTCCCGGCCTTACCATTGCTAAAGGAGGCCATAAGACTGGGCATCCCGCTGGCCGCCGGCTCTGATGCGCACAAACCGGAAGATGTGGGTAGATACTTTGACAGGCTGCCGGAGCTTTTAAATTACGAATTAGAAATTAGGAATTAGGAATGTTATGAAAATAACGAGTTTATGCGCAAGACAACAAAAATTCCTATAATTCCTAAGGGTATCTTGAATAATTTAGGATTTTCGTTCGAGGTCAAGGAACAGTGAAAATAAAAAAGCACCCATTCGGGTATAAACTCCGCATATTAGGTATATGTGAGCATTTTTCATTTTTACTGTGACGCCGAGATCGGACGAAAAGACAATTATTCAAGATGGC
>DAOVYS010000032.1 GCA_030635485.1 Pseudomonadota bacterium
GCGAGAGCATTTGATGGTAGAGAATTTTTTTGTAGCGTGAATGCAGATAGGTGTCCTCATAGTCAACCATGTACACCCTTGAAGTCTCTTCCTCCACCATAATATCCTGGACGGTCATATTCAGACAGTTTATCCGGTTCTTCCAGAGGGAACGGTCCAGTTTGATCAGCTGGTCAATAACAAAACGGATATTAAACTCCCACTCTTTTGAGATTGCCTTTAGAAGAGACATTCCATTTATCCGTTTAAGTGAAAGCCGTCTTTCGGCAGGATCATATTCTGTCAGTCTGGGGGCCCATTCCCAATCTATCTGGTTGAAATACTGATAGGCCCGAAGTTCACTGTTGAAAATTTCGTCAGGTGACTTGAATCCTTCCTTGTGACGCTCCATGAAGGTCTTGACAACAATCTTATCCTGAAATTCTATAAGGGTTTTTTCGGTTTGAATCATTTTGACGCCAAGGGATAAGGCTTGAATTTATCAAGCTCAGGTTCATTCAAATCCTGAAAAAACACTAGGACCTCTGCGGGTAAGTCCTTGATCCTCAGCACATCCTTTGGTGTGATTAGAAGCACGGGCAATTCCTTGTAACCAAGATATCGGGCCACACTGGCACGATGATGCCCATCGAACCTGGAGACAATTGACTGGGAAACAAAAAGCCAGGGGAATGATAGCAGATCTGTTGGATCTGTCTTAAAGCCTCGTGTCTTCACTGATTGAAACAGGGTATAGTATTTGAGTATCCTGTAGAATGTCCATGCCCGCGATTTTTTGTACTTGTAGATTTTCTGTCTGTAATAATCAGACTTCCTGTAGTTGCACATCAAGAAAAGCAAACCCTTGTCGAACAATGCCAGGATGTCTGAACGTTTTTTGTACAATTCTTCGCTTTCAACAAGCGAGATTGGGACATAGAAAAAATTGCCGATCCGATTTTTTTTCACGCGCAGCTCAGGAATAATGATCTGTCGTTTTATCCTGTTCATGGACCAGGCTGTTTCAGCGGAGGAATGCATTTGTGTTTTCATGAAAAATTCAGATATGTTACGCTGTTGACGGATCATGTTTGAGTGAGTTGCCCGTCGGCGAGACACCAAACATGATCCGCCGCATCGGTTATGGCCGGCTGGTGGGAAATGGCGAAAATGGTAATTTTATCCCGAAGTTTTTGCAGCGTTTTGCAGATTTCCATCTCTGTCTCCGGATCCAACGCGGTTGTGGCCTCGTCTAAGATAAGCAGTTTGGGTTTGCGCACCAGGGCTCGGGCCAGGGAGATACGCTGGCGCTGCCCGCCGGACAGCTTTGATCCTCTTTCTCCGACAATGGTTGCCATCCCTTCAGGCAAACTTGCAACAAACTCCCACAGACCCGCTTGCCGTAAGGCCGCTTCTACATCCGATTTCGTCAGATCAGGGTCGTCAAGGGTAACGTTTGCCAGGATACTTTCATGAAACAAGGTTGTTTCCTGCGGAACATATCCTATCATTTGCCGCCATTTTTTCATGCTCGCATCGCTGATCAGCATGGTGTCTATCCTGATTTCACCTGACTGCGGAAGGATGAGACCGGTCAGCAAGTCACCGATGGTGGTTTTGCCCGCTCCCGAAGGGCCGATTACTGCGGTAAACTGTCTTGCCGGGATAGTAAAGGTGACGTTGTTCAGAATTTTTCTGTTGCCATGCGAAAAGGAGACAGCGTTAAACCGTATATTGTTTTTCAGGTCAGGTCTTCCGGTTCCTGATGGAGCCTCCCGGGCGTCCTTTGCACTGTCAATGATCGCATGAATAGACCAATATGCACTTTCCGCCGTGGTTACCTTCTGGTAGTAAGTCTGGAGTGATCCTATCCGTTGGAGAGTCCGCATGAACAATAAGGCCAGCACCATTAACATCCCCATCTCCATTTCCCGCCAGGTAATCATCATATAGAGGCCTCCACACATGGCCGTTATAATCAATGGTTCCTGGAGTGTGCGCAGGGCCTCTTTGCTGAAAACCTGATTGCGTAACGCCTTTTTCAGTTTCAGGATTTCAGATTTTAAAAGCTGTTCCAACCTGGCTTCACAGGCCATTGCCTTTAATGGTTTGATGGACATGAGCCCTTCAACAAGATGAGAGGTAACGGATTTTAAAAATTTGGTCTGCATGGCGCCGGCACGTCGCGACCAGGATACAAAACCATGAAGTAGTATAAACATAAAAAATCCTACCACCAGGGCAGCAATCGTTACCTCTTTTGAAAGGGCGAATGCTATTGCAGTATATATGGCTATCTGGATAACAACTGCCAGGATTCTGCAAGAGATTACATAAGCATTGGATGCACGTTCCGCCTCGGTTGCCAGGGCATTCGCAAAACTGCCAATGGGATGGTTGATAAAGTAGTTCCAGCGCGCCTTTATCAAGCTACGTATCAATGAAAGGCGAAGATCCGTGGCAATATGAGCGGTTGTATATCCTACATGCCGGCCGGCAATAAGTAATAGCACCGCCTTTATGGTCATGACAAACACTATTGAAGAGAGCAGCACAATCAAGGTCGGTTGCAGACCAATCAGCGACAGCACATACTCTATGCTTTGCTTTATCCGACTACTGTTTTCAGCCCCATTGCTTACGGTCATTTCCAGGATCGGAAGAAGCATGGAGATCCCAACTCCTTCCGCCAGACCCGCGATAAGGAAACATCCCAGGACAGTTATTGCGTGTTTAGGATATGACCGGATCAGGGTCTTGAATATTCGGAGGCTATTGTGTGTTAGGGGAGTGATAATATTCCTTCCTTTAGAAGAAAACGGGCCCAGTCAAAATCGAGTTGAGTATCGATATCGACCGCTTTTTCAGGACTGATTTCAACGTAACCGCAATCATCTCCCAGAAAACCATTATAAGTGAACACAACCTCTTTTTTGCACATTTGAATTGCAAAGTTGGGATAGTAAAGCGGTTCCATCTTCTGTTTTTGAGTATTGATTCGAAAATAATCGTAGCTCACCCAGGGAACCACATTTTCACCTTCCTTTTTTAGGGCAAACTGCGGAGGTTGCGCCATTTTTGTGATGGAAAGGACACTGTCGCGCCCCTGTTCAAGAAGCCTGGCCGCTTCTTGGATATGCGCTGCTTCACGGAAGGGGCTGGTGACGAACAGTACGGCAAGGGTATTGTGGTCGGCATACTCCTGTTTGGATAGCAGGTACTTGACCACCTCGACTACCCGTACATCTCCACCGCTAAGTTCCGTGGGACGTTCATCAATGTCAACAGGATATTCTCGCGCCATGGTGATAACTTGAGGGTCGTCGGATGATACAATCAATTTTGAAAACACGCCGGATTTCAACGCGCCTTCAATCGCGAGTGCCACAAGCGATTTTCCTCCAAGCGTGGATACGTTTTTCCCTGGAAGCCTTGTCGATCCGGCCCGCGCCGGAATAATTCCTATCATTTTTTCTCCTTTAATCGAGTCCGAGTACGGATGGTCGGTTTCAGTCTACATCAACAAGGGCTATAAAACCTTTCATAGGTGGTTGGGGTGATTATTTTTATCCTATTGGCGAGCTTGTTTTTTGAAACTGTGTTCAGTTTTTCCAGCATGGTATAGGTGTGCATGTGGAGTTCCATGAGCTCCTGTTCACTTCGAATGAAGTCTGATTCGTTATAATAGTAGAGCTGACCGTCGCTTTTTTGTCGGAGAAACCCATCCAGGCCGGCTATGAATATTTCTTTTGCACCCATGCCCATGGCCACGGCAATCAGGGCAAGAGGGAATGAATGCAGTTGATAGCTGATATGGCCGTTTTCAAGATCCACAATTTCCTCATCCATGTCGTTGTCAAGGAGAATGAATTCGCATTCCCTGTCTGAATATTCCTTGATAAACTCTCTTTCAAAATGGGATGAGAGCAAAAGGGATGACTTTTCGTGAACCGTGTTGATGAATTTGGCAAACCGCCTTTTGTTGGTAAAGGCGTGGTAATCCGGGATTAGCACATCCACATCCCCAAGGAAATTGCCGCCCATTACCATTGGTTTTTTCTCATCAATGAATTTTTTGATCTGTTCCCGGCACCGCATCAATGAAGGGCCATTTGCCAGGATCAGGAAGTCGGCCCCCTGGTGACGATTCAGATATCCCGGCTTTTGTTCATCAACTGTGCTCATGGGTTTAAGACGGTTGTCGATCGGTTTTGTCCTTTGATCATATGAAAATTTTTCAACCACTTTTTCTAATTCCTCTTGATCAAACCCCACAGGATTTCTTTTGCCGATCACCGATAGAATTTCAAAGGTTTCACCAATAGTGAATTTTCGTTTCTCAACCAGTTCACGGGCATAATATGGGTGGCATTTGGTTATCCCAGCCAGCATATAGGGCAGCATATGGCCCCATTCATACTTTTTTCTTATCGGTATGATGTGGAGGTCAATGGCCTCGAATATCTTGTAGCTATTCCATTTTTCAGGAAAAAGACTTTTCAAGTAGGAAATTATGACTTCCGTGGGCAGATTTCCCGCGCCTCTGCCCATACCATAGAGGGAGGAGTCAAAGATGGTCGCGCCGCAACGAATGGCCTCAAGCGTGTTGGCAAAAGCGAGCTGGAGATTGTTGTGGGGATGAAAACCGACCTTGAATTTGCCGATCTCTACAAATGGTTCAATCAGCTCTTTAATCTGCTCCGGCAGGAGTGAGCCGTAACTGTCTGCAACATAGACATAATCCGGATAACTTGAAGAAAAGAGATCTAGAACCCGCTTGCGTTCTTCAGTGCTGTATTGGGCATACCCCATCAACTGAATAGATGTTTCGTAGCCCTTTTCTTTTAGCTTTGAGGCAAATTGAACCCCTTCCTCTACTTTATTCTTATGCACGGCAACCCGGACCATATCAATGGCGGAATCTTTGCAGAGAATAAAATCATCCAGCGTGGTTTTGCCGAAGTCGACCATTACACAAATCCGGGCGCCATGAGAATCTCCCTTGATTTCATGAAGAATGTCTTCCGGACATTGCCGCCATAACATGGCAGAGTCGTCACCCGGTGAATCCCTGAAACCAAGCTCAATTACATGAATGCCGGCCTGGGATAAACGGCGATATATGTCCTTTACCATGTGAGTCGGGAAATCCCAGTTGTTGATATAACCACCGTCTCTGATGGTGCAGTCCAAGGCTTCGATGTTTTTGAATTGATTCATTGTTCCATCCCATGGTTTTTTAAAGTTTTTTGCACGAATTGATGTAAATATTCGGCTTGATGCCGGGAAATAGCTAGAACCACCGAACATTTACAATTTGATAAAGTCCTTTTAGATCAGTCATGACCGGGATATGCGTTGGAAAGATGTTGTCTTTGCCCGGCGGGGCTATTCCTAAAAACCGCACTTCTGCCTCTTCTGCCGCTTTCAGGTCAGAGAGTGAATCTCCGACAAAGAGAAGCTCCTTGGCATCACATTGTTCAATCTCAAAGACATGAAGAAGTAAGTCTCTTTTTTTTGCCGGGCCTCCGAAAACGGATTTGAAATGCTTATTTATTCCTCTCTTTATTACGATTTCGCGAACTTCGTTTTGAGGTGCTGCTGAGACAACGTACAGCGGCTGATTCGAATTTTTTTGTAAAAAAGTCAAAGCGCCTGGAACTGATGGCGCTGCAATGATTTTTTCCACGACCATTCTAGAAAAAAGACTTTTTTGGGCACTGATCTCCTCTGCGGACGGGGAAAGGCCGAGCGTCTCTTCAAAGATGCGGCGGATCTTTTCACCCCGGAACATACCAGGATGGTTTTTATGATATGTAAAAGCCCGGGACGCATTCTCTTTTCCATGCGGCAAAAAAAGCTGGTAAAAGGCCTCGTCTTTGACGGAAACCGAGTTCACCAGTACGCCGTCAAAGTCAAAGACTATTACTCGGATTGTTTTACTCACCACGAATCCTCAAGAGTTCCTCGACAACTTCATCAGATTCCTCTTTACTCATTCTTACCCATGGAGATCGACACGTCCCTGCATCGACCCCTATTTTTTCAAGGATGTCGTAACAGGAAACCGCCCTGCCCACATATCGTCCCAGAATATTTCTGACCTTCAGGATAGTCTCCTGTAGTTTGACAGCCTTGTCGAACTCGTTATTTTCCAGTGCTTTCTGAAGGTTTACAACATGATTGGGGATTGCCAGGGCAACGCCACTTGTTACACCCGATGCGCCGACAAGATGGCCCTGTAAGTGAACACTGGTAGAACCGGAGAGGTATGCGCCTTCCGGTCTCACCTTTTTCAATATCCCGATATGGTTTGACATGGTTGGGTAGTCACCCTTGTCCTTAAAGCCGTAGACCCCAAGATAGAGTAATTTTTTAAAAAAGTCCTCATTTGGAACAAACCCTGTAGTGTTTGTATTGTTATAGAAAAACAGGGGAAGAGTTGTGGCTTTAACAAGCTTTTTGAAATAATCCAGAAAATTTCGTTCGTTATAATGGGTCGAGGAATAGTAAAACGGCACGACCGAGGCTATTGCATGGGCATTCAAAGAGAATGCATGTTCTGCAAGACGCACTGCTGTGTCGGTATCGGGTGAACCGACATTGACAATAACGGTAAAGCCCAGTTTTTTCGCATGTGGAATCGCAACCTCGATAAAAGCTTTCCTCTCGTCCTCAGACAGCAGGGGAAACGCTCCATATGAACCCATCAACCACAGTCCTCTGATACCTGCCTGGTGCAGATAGGAAATGATATTCTCAATACCCTTACTGTAAAGCCGGCCCGAACCATCAAAAGAAGTGATGATCGGTACAAAAATTCCTTTAAATTCCATTGGTTATTCCCTCGATTTGGTAAATATTCGGCTAATCCTTTCACTAGTAAAATCAATTGTAGGGGCGGGTTCCAAACCCGCCCTTTGTTTTTGATCAAACCCTTAAGACACGAGTTCATCCGGCATGGCAAAAATTCTCTCCACCTGCCTTTTAAGGAGTTGTCCATCTTCGTCATTGACATAAAGGTTGAGACATTGTTGCCGTTCCTCTTTTGTGAAAGTTCTTGAGTTGCGGTTTTTGCTGAATGTATCGACCCATTCTACCAGATCATCTCTGGAGTCGACATTCCAGCTTTTCATTATATCGTGGCACTGCAGTTTGTTCGACGTTGCGCAGCGTAAATGCAATACAGGTTTGTCTAACAGTATCGCTTCCATGAATATGCTTGAAGTTGTAAACAAAAGCAGGTCCGACCATTCGATCAAGCGCCGGGAATGATCATTTGTGTCGGCAATATAGAGATTGTCATTCTTGTCCTGGTCTGGAAATTTCATTCCTCTGGTATGCGGTTTGACGATTAAAAACACATTTTCAATGCTGGTAAGAAGCTTGATAATACGCATTACTTCTTCCTTCCAGACATTATACTTCCATTTTGAAAGCATCAGGACAATTTTGACGTATTTGGCGTCCACATCAGGCAATTTGCAGGCAGGGGTGATATGCCCGAGTTTTTTAGACCATTCAGCGGCATAACGCGGAGAACCTATTACTTCCAGCTTTTTTGGGTCAACACCGACACCTGCTATTCTGTTTTTCAAAAATTCGTTGTTTACATGAAATACATCCACATCATTGAGATATTGATATTTGACGTAGATTTCATTCATGTCCGAACGGTAATCGGTTTTAAAGACGTTTGCCGAGACATTCAGTCCGTGCATGTATACGCCGACCGGGATCTTGTGTCTCCGGCCGTAACGTAACGCCTGCTGTAAAAATGTATTATTTCTTGGGTCGAACAAAAACACGCTTTTTTTTCGCATGTCCAGTGGCAACTTGTCAAAGTCCAGTTCCAGCTCATTGTAGAACTTTGCCCTTTTGATCGTTCGACACCGTAATTTGCCATAGATGTCGGCCAGGAGGTTGATGAAAAATATTTTTTTGCTCTTTTTTACAATCGTTATTGCATCTATGTAATGGATATCAGCAAAGGTTCGAAGATAATTCAACCGGAAATCATCACTGAAAGTATTGTCAAAATTATGGTTTACAAACACAATATTGGAATCCGGTCTCTCACATAAAATTTTGTAAGCCACCGGTGCGATATGATCTATTTCATTATACATACTGATAAATATTATGATGTTCATCAGTTATTATTCTCCGTTTTTTCGGCAATAATTCCGTCTTCAAGCCGATATACGATATTAGCGATCTCCATCAGAGCCGGTTGATGTGAAATTGCCAATATTGCAATCCGTTTGCCCAGCTCTTTTATAACAGCGCATATTTCTTGCTCTGTGCCGGGATCAAGGGCGGTCGTCGCCTCATCAAGAATCAGCAGTGCGGGGTTTCGTATCAGCGCCCGTGCGATGGCAATGCGTTGTCGTTGTCCACCGGACAATTTTGCGCCCGATTCACCTACTATAGTTTTCATGGCGTCCGGCAGATTTACGACGAAATCCCATATCCCGGCCAGTTGCAGCGCCTGTTTGACGTCCTTTTCAGAAAAGCCTGATTCGCCCAATGTTACGTTGATCAATATGCTTTCATGAAACAGTATCGTTTCCTGGGGCACATATCCTATAAGATGCCGCCATTTTTGAAGGTCAATATCGTCAAGAGTTGTTCCGTCAATCAGAATACGGCCGGATTGCGGTTTTGCCAAGCCGATTATCAGATCGGCAATGGTTGTCTTTCCGGCTCCGGATGGCCCGATTAAGGCGGTAATCCCCCTGGCGGGTATGGTGAAGGAGACCTTTTTTAATATTTTTTTCTCCTCATAACCAAGGCATACACTGTTGAAAATAATATTTTGTTTGAGTTGCGGCGTCTTGCTACCGAAGTTGTCCTCTTTTTCTCTGTACGCCTCGATAATTGTGTTTTGGATTGACGCATAGGCGCTCTGAGCATACGCAACCTTCTGGAAATTAGTCTGGAGTTTACTAATGTAATAGACTGTCCGCCAAAAAAGAAATGCAAGCACCAGCAAAGCGGAAATATCTATCTGCCACAATTGGCCGGCAAAATAAAATCCGATAGCAAGGGCCGCGATCTGGATGGGTTCCTGGAAAGCCCGTAGTCCTTCATTGCTGAACACCTCTTTCCTGCGGGCCAGGTTCAATTCCAGAATTTCCTTTTCCAGTAACGGTTCCAATCTGTTTTCACATGCCATGGATTTAAGCGTTTTTATCCCTTGCAGCCGGTCAATCAGATGTGATGAAATGGCCTTTAATAGACGAGTTTGCGCCAGGCCCGCATTATGGGCCAGGGAGACAAAAGCGTTGAGAGCCACCCACATGCCGAGACCCACCCCTAAAGAGGCCACTGTCACCTTCCAGGAAACGCAGAAGGCGATGGCCAGGTACACGGTGATCTGGATCGTGTTTGCGATGATTCGGCAGGCCATGGCATAACCTTTTGATGCGCGTACGGCCTCGGTTGCCAGAGCATTAGTGAATTTGCCGACAGGATGGTTGATAAAATAACCCCATCGGGCTCTTATCAAATTGTGAATAAGGGAGAGACGAAGGTCTGTCATTACATGGGCAGTGGCGTACCCGATTTGTTTTGATGCCTGTAATATTAAAGCTGTTTTCACAATAGTAAAAACGACGATAATAGAAAGCAGGATCCCCAGTGTAGGCTTGAGACCTGCTCCTGCCAAGACGCTCTCAATGGCCCTGGTGATGGAATTGGTATTGGCCCCATCATTTGAAATCAGTCCGAGCAGGGGGAGGAATGCTGAAACGCCGACTCCTTCAGCAAGACTTGCGAAGAGAAGACAGAGCAATACAAATGCCGTATGACCGGGATACTTTAAAAAAAATGTCTTTAGCAGACGTAGTGTGTCAAACGAATTGGCCATTGACAGCCGACTCCAGATCCAGAAGGTAATGTGACAAGGGTATTGGCACATTTTGAGGTGTGAATGAATAGCCTTATTACAGCTTGACAACCAGGAAATTCAAATGATAATCTTGTCGACATCCCTATACTTTTCACGAGTGCATCAAGAATGGAAAATCAGAAGCTATTCACGAACAGACTGTCATTGATAACCGGTTTTGTCGCTCTTGGCATTGTATTGGCCGTTTTTTTGGGTGATGAGACCGTAATAGAGACTCTTTCCGCGGAAGATGGACTGATTGAAAATATCAGTGCCGGTCTCTGGTTCATCGGTTTTGTGATCTGCATTGTACGATTGTTAGGCAAGCATTTGAACAGATACAGACTGTTTTTATTGTTCTGGGCGTTATTTTGTTTTTTTTGCCTGGGCGAAGAGACAAGTTGGTTCCAACGGTTTATTCACTATTCTTCTCCTTCCTGCATTGAGAATATTAATGCACAGGATGAATTTAATTTACATAATATAGATTTTTTTCAAGGCGGGAACTGGGTAACCGGTGACTCTGGCTCATCCGCAAAAATTAATCTGAAGTTGTTTTTAGGCGCGCAGAATTTATTTCGATTTGGCTACCTTATCTACTTCTTGTTTATTCCAATTTTACTATATATGGGAAGGTTAAGAACTATTGAAAAGAAATTGAATTATCCATGTCCGAATGTGTGTTTCGTGTTATCGACTTGGTCGGTTTTAATAATTTCTTTCGTTTTTGTGTTTTTCAATAGAGAGATAAAATCATCGCTCGCGGAAACCAGGGAAATGTTGTACGCCCTGTTTATCCTGTTATATATTTATACGCACTTGAAGGGACGTAACTGATTGCCTGTGATCGTTTACGAAGGGAGAATCAGGATCGTAATATAAACACCTTCCTATCATTTCCCAGGTCATTTTCCAGCCTCGTTTTTGTTTGTTCAGGTTGATCCAGGTCAGTAATAAGTATTGTCCCTTTACCTAGTTTTTCAATCTTGTTGATCGGGAGTATCGGCAACCCGTAAAAGGATGTCTGATCCGGTTTGTCGCTGATCACCCCGATCAGTTCAAGTGGAGTCTCCTGCAGAAACAGATAAGTAAGCTCAGCCACCTCTCCGGTTCCGTACAAGATCACACTCGAGATTCCTTTTGAAACTATATGTTCCAACTGGGAGCGGATTAATACTTTCATGTTGGAATAGAATCGCAGAGAGTATTTCATATACTCCAGAGTCAGGCGGGATTTTTCGGTGAAACCTTTTGGTGTGAGGAGGTATCGAGCTCGGTTAGGCGGGAGAGTTGTTATTTTGAAGTATCCCTTTTTCAACAACCGTTTCATGAACTGGTTGACCAATCCAAGAGATATGCTCAACCGTTTGGAAAGTTCTCGTTGGCTTAACTGATTGTCAGCCTCGATTTCCTTAAGGATATGTAAAGTCGTGAGAGATTTTTTTTCCATATTCATGTTCAAATTTTGAACATGAATACTTAAAAATGTAAATTCTGTCAATTAAAAAATCTGATTCAGGGGATCTGTCATTATGTTATATGGGAATGGGAAAAATTTCTCGCTTCAGGGAATTGTTTTATGGGCTATTTGGTGCTATAACAAGGCCTTGATCATTTTTACGAGTGCATCGGGCCTGTCTTTGAGCGGACTATGAAAAAGATATTTCACATAATTTCCTCTCTTTCAACCGGCGGAGCGGAGATGATGCTCTACAAACTGCTCAGCCGGATGGATTCCGAGGTTTTTCTTCCAGAGGTTGTTTCCCTGACCGACATTGGTTCGGTGGGCAGGCGGATTCTTGATCTGGGGATTCGTGTGCGGTCCCTTGGCATGTCCAGGGGATCTCTGAGTCCGATAAAGCTCTTGAAACTTGTTCAATGGCTGCGTATCGGCCGGCCTGAACTTATCCAGACCTGGATGTACCACGCTGATCTGATTGGATCAATCGCAACATTTGCCGCCGGTCATATCCCCGTGGTCTGGAATATCCGGCAGACAAATCTTTCACCGGAATTCAACAAGCGGTCCACTATCTGGACGGCAAGGCTGTGTGCAAGGCTCTCCGGCCGGTTGCCGTACGGGATTATCTGCAATTCGCATGTCTCATGCTCCGCACATGTCGACTTCGGGTATGATAAAGACAAAATGGTCGTGATTCCTAACGGATTTGATCTTGATCTCTTTAAGCCTGATTCTGCCATGCGGAGTTCCGTGCGAAAGGAGCTTGGACTGGCTGACAACACCCTTCTGATCGGCCTGATAGCGAGATTTGACCCTCAGAAGGACCACCATAATTTTATCCGGGCCGCCTCTCTTGTGTCCGCCATCTGGCCGGATGCTCATTTTGTTCTTTGCGGCAAATATATAACCCGAGAAAATTCTATGTTAGCCGGTTGGATAAGTGATGAAGGTCTTGATGACAAATGTACCCTTCTGGGTGAACGGCACGATATCCCAGAGATAAATTCCGCGCTGGATATTGCCTGCTCCTCGTCAACAGGGGAAGGGTTTCCAAATGTGGTGGGCGAGGCAATGGCATGCGGCGTTCCATGCGTGGTTACCGATGTCGGGGATTCAGCGCTTATTGTAGGTGATACGGGCAGGGTGGCACCTCCTGAGGATCACAGGGCGTTTGCCGCCGCACTGGCCGAGTTGATTGATATGGGACCTCTTGAACGGACGCGTCTCGGGAAGAGGGCGCGATCCAGGATTGAAGAACATTTCAGTCTGGCTGACGTTGCGGCAAGATATGAGAAGTTGTATCTGGAATTAGCATTTTAAGGAGATTGAACCCTTGTGCGGTTTTTGCGGTTATCTGGCCCTGAATAATCAGACATCATCCGGTGAGATTGAAAATACGGTTTTACGGATGACCCGGACCCTGCATCACAGAGGGCCTGATGATTCCGGTGTCTGGGTGGATGCTGAATCAGGGATCGCGTTTGGCCATTGCCGTCTTTCGGTAATCGACCTTTCCGCGACAGGGAAACAGCCTATGCACTCGGCCTGCGGCCGATATGTTATTGCCTATAACGGTGAGGTCTATAACCATCTGGACCTGAGCCGGGAACTTTCCGAGGCAGGCGTTGTATTTAAGGGACATTCGGACACCGAGGTCATTCTAGCCGCCATCTCCAGATGGGGGATTCCCGGCGCCGTGCAGCGGTTTAATGGGATGTTCGCATTCTCAGTCTGGGATAAAAAGGAACGGGTTCTGTGGCTTGCGCGTGACAGAATGGGAGAAAAACCCTTATATTACGGGCAGATGAACGGTATTTTCTTTTTTGGTTCGGAACTGAAATCATTACGTGTCCATCCGTTATTCCGTGAGGAAATCAATCGCGGCGCACTGGCGCTTTTTATGCGTCACAACTGCATCCCCGCGCCTTATTCCATCTTCAGCAACATCAGTAAACTGCTTCCCGGGACCATTCTGTCGGTAAGTGTTTCAAGCTCGGGTTTTGAGACATCACTTCTCCGGTACTGGTCATTAAGGGAAGTCGCGGAAACAGGTGTGCGGAAATGTCAGGAGATCGGAGAAGAGGAGGCAATCTCACGCCTTGAGTCTCTTCTGCTTGATGCGGTCAGGATGCGGATGAAGGCCGACGTGCCGGTGGGGGCGTTTCTTTCCGGCGGGATCGACTCTTCCATTGTGGTCGCCCTTATGCAGACCTTAAGTTCACGCCCTGTCAGGACATTTACCATCGGATACAGTGAGACCGGTTATAACGAGGCAAAAGACGCAAAGCAGGTCGCCTCTCATCTGGGTACCGATCATACGGAACTCTATATTACTCCGGCTGAGGCCATGGCCGTAATCCCTCGCCTGCCTGCCCTGTATGATGAGCCGTTTTCAGATGCGTCCCAGATTCCGACTTTTCTGGTGTCTCAGCTTACCAGGGAACAGGTGACAGTGAGCCTTTCAGGTGATGGAGGTGATGAGCTGTTCGGCGGATATAACCGGCATGTATGGTGTAAAAAAATTTGGAACAGAATCAGTGCATGTCCTGAAACTCTGCGAAAGGTCTTGTCCGGAGGGATAAACACGATCTCCCCCGCTAAATGGGAATCCATTGCAGGTATAATGCAGCCGCTTTTTCCAGAGCGTGTCAGGCAGCGCGATCCCGTGGGCAAGCTGCTTAAGATCGGAGACATTCTGACAGCGGAAACATTGACTGATGTGTATCATATCCTCACCTCTCACTGGCAGGACCCCGAATCAGTGGTTGTTGACGCAAAGGAACCCCTGACCCTTTTAACCGATCCCGGCCGACACGCGGATGTGGGTGATTTTGTCAATCTCATGATGTATCTTGACATGATGACCTATCTTTCTGATGACATTCTGGTAAAGATGGACAGGGCAAGCATGGGGGTCAGTCTTGAAGCGCGGATACCCATGCTGGACCACAGGCTGGTGGAATTTGCCTGGCAGGTTCCCTTGGGCATGAAGATTCGTAACGGGCAGGGCAAATGGATACTGCGCCAAGTTTTGTACCGTCATGTTCCCAGAGAGATGATCGAACGGCCCAAGATGGGTTTTGCAATACCGATTGATAGTTGGCTTCGTGGGCCGCTCAGGGACTGGGCCGAGGATCTGCTTGATCCCAAGAGATTGCGGGAACAGGGGTTTTTCAACGAACAGGCGGTACGCGGGAAGTGGGAAGAACATCTTTCCGGACGCCGTAATTGGCATCATCACCTCTGGGATGTACTGATGTTTCAGGCCTGGCTTGTATAATATAATTACGAATTAGGAATTACGAATTAGGAATTTTGTAACCGTTCACCATGGGACCTGTTGTTCTTGTAACCGGCGCTGCCGGATTCATAGGCCTTCATATGTGCCGCCGCCTGAAAGAGCGCTCCATCAGGGTCAGGGCCTTGCTGCGTTCTGATTTTTCCGGGCCCTGGGATGAATCCGTCGTCTGCAGGCTGGGCGAGGAGTCTCTTCCACAAGGGCTTATGGATGGAATCGATACGGTTTTTCATCTTGCCGGGGTTGCGCATTCCTTTAAGCCCGCACAAGAGATGGAGCATGTTTACTGGAATGTGAATCTCAAAGCAACTGAGGCGCTTCTTAGAATGGCCGGTGAGGCACAAGTTAAAAGCTTTATCTTTTTCAGCAGCATAAAGGCAATGGCCGAGCCGGGCGACAGGTGCGTGGATGAGAAATGGGACGCGATTCCCGATGATGTCTATGGCCGATCTAAAAGGGAGGCGGAACAACGGGTTCTCGCTGCCGGTGAATCGGGTCAACTGCATGTTTGCAATTTGAGGCCTGTCCTGGTATATGGTCCGGGCGTAAAGGGCAATCTTTTGCGCATGATGAAAGCAATTGACAACAACAGGTTTCCTCCCGTGCCGGAGACCGGCAATAGGCGCTCTCTGGTGCATGTTGATGATCTGATTCAGGCAGCGTTTCTTTCAGCGGAAAATGAAGATGCCAACCAAAGGACATATATAGTGACCGGTGCCGGGGATTACTCGACCCACGAACTTTATCAGTGCATGTGCACAGCATTCGGAAAACGGGCGGTGCAATGGACAGTGCCTGCCGGAATATTTCGGCTTACCGGGCATGCGGGGGATCTGATCAGCCGGATCATGGGCAGACCGTTTCTAATGAACACCGAGGCCGTGGACCGTCTGCTCGGTTCGGCCTGCTATTCCTGTGACAGGATCAGGAAAGAACTCGGCTATGCTCCCAAGCGGGATTTTTTGTCAGCGATTGGCGAGATGGTAGAATGGTACCGCAAGCCGTCTAAAGGGGCGGGATGATCTGGATTTTTTCTGTTTCAGCCTTTCTTGTCTCCGCATTTCTGAGCCGTATGATAGCGCGGCCCTCCTCCCGCATTTCGGTAATGGATAAGCCGAACGAACGTTCGCTTCATGAAGAGCCGGTTCCCAGCGGAGGAGGAATCGCAATCTTTGCCGCATTTTTTTTGTGTGGAACAACTGCCGTAATCACGTTGGGGTTACAGTTCAGAGAGGCGGGATGGCTGTCTGTTGTAACATTTTTTCTTGCAGTAGTCTCATATCTGGATGACCGGGGAGGGGTGGCAGTAAGATATCGTCTTATGGTCCATTTTGCCGTTGCAGCCATGTTGGTGTTTGCCGGATTTCTCCCTTGCCTGTATCAGCTGCCCGGCCTTTTGTGGCAACCCTCATCCGTGATATCCGCCGCAATATGCATGGTTTTTGTCGTCTGGTTGACCAATCTGTATAATTTTATGGACGGCATGGACGGGTTTGCCGGAGGAATGGCGGTCTGCGGGTTTGGTTTCATGGCCTATTTCGGTTTTGCCGCGGACGCTCAGCCATTTTTTGTAGTTTCATTGTTA
>DAOVYS010000038.1 GCA_030635485.1 Pseudomonadota bacterium
AAGAACCGGGTGTTTTCATTCGAACTGCAGAAGCGCTTAAAGCTGCGATTAATCCCAGAATTTTTTACTCTCTTCGGGATCAGGGTATCCTGGAGAAGGTTTCACGAGGTATTTATCGGCTGGCAGAATTGCCTCCCATATCTAATCCGGATATCGTTGCAGTCGCGACTCGGATTCCTCGTGCCGTAATCTGCCTCATCTCCGCACTGTCTTTCCATGATCTTACGACTCAGATCCCTCACAAAGTTGCCATCGCCTTGGAAAAGGGAGCTGAGACTCCTCGTATGGATTCTCCGCCTCTTTCAGTGCACCGTTTCTCCAAAGCCACTTTTGAATCTGGCGTTGAAGAACATAATGTGGATGGTGTGATAATCCGTGTCTATTGTCCGGAAAAGACTCTGGCCGACTGTTTCAAGTTCCGTAACAAGCTGGGTATGGATGTCGTGCTGGAAGCACTGAAACTATATAAGTCCAGAAAAAAACAGTTCAAGGCAGGGGATCTTTTGAAGTATGCCCGTATCTGCCGAGTAGAAAAAATTATGAGGCCATACTTGGAAGCTGTAATATGAGCAAGAAACATCCCGTCAATATTGCAGCTTCTGTGAGGCAGCGCTTACTCGATAAAGCAAGAGCGGATAATCGGACGTTTGGCGAGCTGCTCCAGTATTTTGCCATGGAGCGTTTTCTTTATCGTCTCTCGCGGTCTGTCCATGCGGATAAGTTTATTCTGAAAGGAGCTTTAATGCTCAGAGCATGGCAGGCGCCTCTGTTACGTCCGACAATGGATATTGATATGCTTGCGAGACATACCAGCAATGAAGTGGGACAGATTGTAGACATTGTAAAAAATATCTGTTTAGTCACAGTTGATCCGGACGGTTTGGAATTTGATATGAAAAGTATTCAGGGAGAAAAAATTGTTGAAGATGCTGACTATGAAGGTGTTCGTGTCCATTTTTCAGGAAAGTTGGATACCGCCAGAATAAGGATGCAAGTTGATATCGGTTTCGGTGATATAATTGTTCCTGGACCACAGGAGAATGAACTTCCAACTATGCTCGATTTCCCAGCCCCGCGTCTTATCTGCTACAGCCGTGAAAGTTCTATTGCTGAGAAATTTGAGGCTATGGTCAAGCTTGATGCATTAAATAGCAGGATGAAGGATTTTTATGATATCTGGTTGCTGATCCGACAATTTGACTTTCTGGGTGAGTTGGTTCAGGAGGCTGTCACGAAAACTTTACTCAATCGGAGCACAGCTCTTCCTGACGTAATAACGGCATTTACGGATTCTTTTATTCAATCGAAATCAACTCAATGGGAGGCGTTCAGGATAAAACTTAACATTGATTCCATTCCAATGGAGTTCGCCGACGTAGTTTGTCTGATAGAAAAATTTCTTGGCCAGATTATAGACGGAATAAGAACGAATGTTACTGCCAACAGGACCTGGACAGCACCCGGTCCATGGCAATAGTGGTGAATGGTCGGGGCGAGAGGATTTGAACCTCCGACCTCCTGCTCCCAAGGCAGGCGCGCTAACCAGGCTGCGCTACGCCCCGACATCGTATAAATGGAAGGAATGCACTGATAGCACTAAGCAGCTACATTCGTCAAGAAAAAAGTACGAATATAACATTTTCAAAAACACGACCCATTTTTTCTCCAATCAAGCCATTGACACTTACCCACAACATAGTGTATAAACTCAATCGGTTTCATTATCGCATTAAACAACCCCGCTGATTTTACAACGGTTTACGCACATATTCAATTAATTCCAACACGTTCCCCTGTAGCTCAGTTGGTAGAGCAGGTGGCTGTTAACCACCTTGTCGCTGGTTCGAGTCCGGCCGGGGGAGCCAGAACACAATCCGCCGATCAACAAGCTCATCAAGGCGGTTCACAATCAACAACAAGACCCCGTCGGTTAAATCCTGCGGGGTCTTGTTGTTTCTCCTTTTTGTTATTTTAAGGATATCAAATCTACTTTAAAAAGTGGTAGTTGCACAACATAAGGCCAAAAAAAATGAGAAAAAACGACCGAAAAAACGATGAACTCCGACCTGTTTCCATTGAACGGGGATTTCAGCCTCATGCCGATGGTTCCGTACTGATTGCCATGGGTGACACGCATGTTTCATGCTCGGTTACTATTGAAAAATCCGTGCCGCCTTTTTTGAAAGATTCCGGCCAGGGCTGGTTGACGGCGGAATACGGGATGCTGCCCTGTGCGACCCATTCCAGGATTCCACGGGAGGCGGTTCGAGGGCGGAAGGGCAGGACATATGAGATTCAGCGGATGATAGGACGGTCCCTCCGGGCCATGATCGACCTCTCCCTGCTCGGAGAAAATACATTACGTGTAGATTGCGACGTAATCAGGGCGGACGGCGGAACCCGAACCGCTTCCATTACAGGTGCTGCCCTTGCAGTTCGCGATGCGGTCCTCCGAATGCATGAGAGGCAACTCATCGAAAAAATGATCCCTCTAATGCCGATTGCCGCCATAAGTGTGGGCCTTGTTAACGGAATCCCCATGCTTGATCTCGATTATGAGGAAGATTCCGAAGCTCAAGTTGACGCCAATTTCGTAATGACAGGTGACAACAGGCTTATCGAAATCCAGTGCACTGCCGAGGGACAACCCTTTAGCAAGGATGAATTTGATGATCTTTCAGAACTGGCAACAAAAGGCATTTCAGATCTTATTTCCATGTGGCGGGAGGCAGAATGAAGAATCGTTCCCCATTCCGGCTTCGTGGCCGTTCATCCCAATGCCATGCCCGCCTGGGAGAAGTCGAAACCCTCCACGGCACCTTTGAAACCCCTGTCTTCATGCCGGTCGGCACCCAGGCCACGGTAAAGGCTGTGACACCTGAAAATCTTTCCGAACTGGGCGCCGAGATAATCCTTGCAAACACCTACCACCTTTTCATCCGTCCGGGCCATAAACTGATCAAAAAACTTGGAGGTCTGCACCACTTCATGAACTGGCATGGCCCGATTCTGACCGACAGCGGCGGATTCCAGATCTACAGCCTAAAGCAACTTGCAAAAATCACGGAACAGGGAGCAGCATTCAAGTCCCATCTTGACGGATCGTCTCTTTTCTTAAGCCCTGAGGACGCGGTGGCTGTTCAGGAAACACTGGGATCAGACATCATGATGTGTCTGGACACGTGCATCCCGTATCCAGCCACCAGAGAGGAGGTTATACGCGCCACGGAACTCACCGGACGATGGGCAAAACGCTGCCGCGCCGCCCAAAACGAAACTGGACAACTCCTATTCGGCATCGTCCAGGGTGGTATGCATACTGATATCAGGGCACATGCGGTTGATGAACTGGTTGACATCGGTTTTGACGGCTACGCCCTTGGCGGACTGAGCGTGGGAGAGCCAAACGAATTGATGATGGAGATGATCGCCGAAACAGCGCCGCTTTTGCCCCAGGACTTCCCGATTTACCTTATGGGAGTCGGGACGCCGGAGGATCTGGTAGAAGGGGTGTATCGGGGAGTGGATATGTTCGATTGCGTAATGCCCACCAGAAATGCCAGAAACGGTATGCTCTTTACGTCAACAGGCAGGGTGGTGATCAAAAACGCCAGGTATTTCGACGACCCGAAACCAGTGGATGAATCCTGTGACTGCTACACGTGCAGAAATTATTCCCGCGCCTATTTAAGACATCTCTATATGTCGCGGGAGATACTCTCTTCCCACTTAAACACCATCCACAATCTGCACTATTTCGTAAACCTTATAAAAGATATGAGAAGAGCTATAAAGGCGGACCGCTTCGAGGAATTCAGAAAAAATTTTTATGCGTCAAGGAAGGAGGACCTGGTCATTTCCTGACCCATCATCTCAGTAACCGACAATCAATTCTATTGATTGTCGATGCCGCCCATTATAACAGATTTTGTAACTATTCAGCGTGATGCCGAAACATAGCTAAAACCACCGAACTGTAACTATTCAGCAGCGCTTCATAGGGAGACAAGCAGGTTGATCAGCTATACATCATCAGTATGCTGGGCGACCTGATTGCCTTCCTATGGAGTGCTGCTGAATAGTTACCAGATTTTCATGATCCACCTTTATACATCTGTCCATTATCACAGTCAGGCCGGAACTCCTTGCCCTTGCGGCAGCCTCTTCATTCACTATACCGAGCTGCATCCAGACAACCGACGCATTTATCCTGACGGCATCATCGACAATCGGCATGATATCTTCAGACCTCCGGAAAATGTTGACCACATCCACAGAGTCTGGAATAGATATCAGGTCCGGATAGCATTTCCGGCCGAGTATCTCGGTCTGTCCGGGATTCACTGGTATAATCGTGTATCCCGCCTCAATCATATAACCGGCAACCTCATTACTTGGCCTGGCCGGTTTCGGCGAAAGACCTACCACGGCAATAGTCCTGTATTTTTTTAATATGTCCGCTATATCCGTATCCGATAATGATATCATGGCTGATACTCCGTAAGCTTTTCATCGGTGGTTTTAGCTATATCTCGGCATCACGCTGAATAATTACTCACAGGCGCCGCATTGTCCACTTTTTTTGTCGATCTGTAACAATATCTTGTTGACAAGATAACCAATATATCACACATATAATAAAATAAAATTTTAGCCTATTTTCTAGAAACTTACAGTCAAACTGTCCATGCCGGCCGTAACTACATATTGCAATAGCCCCAGAAACGACAAAAAGCTCGTGCCCTTCCAAATTATATCTTATTTAAATTCCACAAATATTACGAATTTCGGCCCTCAAAACCGCCCGAATTCCAATCAAACATGGTCGATTAAACCCCCTTTAGCGACCTGCGCCGTGTCCATGCCTAAAGTATCAACTTTCAGCATGGATTTACATTAACCTTAAAAAGAGAGCATGGTTCTTATGTGTCAGATCAATGTACTCCTCAAAAAGAAAGACCGGGAAGAAATGCTTATGGAACAAGTAACGAGACTTGAAGTGCTCCCTGAAGGCATTCGTATTGCCTCGCTTTTTGAAGAACCGAAACTGGTCCCTGATGTTGCAATCCGGGAAATCGACTTCCTGGACGGGGCCGTAATCCTTGTACCTGCGCGTGACAAAAAATGAGTGAAATGACAAACAAGACGGAACTGGAAAAACTGAGCATGTTGCTGCCCCATTGGATTGAGCATAACCACAACCATTCATCCGAATATAGAAAATGGGCTGATTTTGCCAAAGAAGACGGGCTGGAAGAGACATCGTCTTTTCTGGAAAAAGCGATTATATCTATGGGGGAAGTTGATAACGCCCTTGCCCTGGCGCTGGAAAAAATCAACGGTGAGGTTCCCGAGACACTTACCCACGAATCGTACGATTAAACACAAGGGCGCTTCAGGTGTGCTGCCGAATATTTATCTTCGTTTGATCTCTATTTTACAGATCGCCAAGCAGTGGTGTAATTTCCATAAAACGGTTGACATGGTATTCAGCAGGCAGGTCCGAGTTTTTAAAGGCGATCAACCGCATTCCAATGCCGGCAGTATGTTCCCGATCAACCGTCGAGTCCCCTATGTATATAGCATTTTCAACTGAAAGACCAAAAAAATCAAGTATCTGACACAATGCCTCCGGATGCGGTTTTGGCTGGTCCACATCCAGGGCGGTGACGACCTTTTCAAAATGTCGTTTGAGATCAAACATCTCCAGCACCGCCGGCATGGTGGTTGTCCGATTGGTGCTGATGGCTGTCCTGTAATCAGGCTTTAAAAACTCAAGGAATTCTATCAGATCCGGTTCCATGATCATATACTGGAGAAAAGGTGTGTAATCAAGGGATGCCCGGTACTTCTCCGCCCTGTCAATATCTTCCGGACAATGTCTGAAAATATGTCGTACTGAATCCATAACATGATGAATGTGGACATAATCGACTTCTTCCTCTGTCATCGGAGGGTGTCCGAATCTCTCAAGTACGTGATTGTAGTACTGCCTGTTCGCGTTCCGCGAGTCAAACATGACCCCGTCGCAGTCAAAGATAACAAGATTAAGCTCCGACATATAAGTTCCTCGCCTGAATTTTGATGCATTCGTAAAAAAACAGATTACTATAACCTAATTTAATATAAATTTCGAAACAGGATATTTAAAAAATAGTAACCGTTTTTTAATATAAATATGGCATTAGTCGGCTCATGCCGACTGTAAGGATAACCTATGCGAATAACCACCGATTTTCTTGTGATAGGAACCGGCATCTCCGGACTTTCTTTTGCCATCAAGGCCGCGGCCATGGGCAATGTTACCATTGTTACCAAAAAGGCCCGGCTTGATACTGCAACGAATCTCGCTCAGGGCGGAATCGCGGCAGTGCTATCCAGCGAGGACTCATTTGAATCGCATGTCTCAGACACCTTGGCTTCAGGAGTCGGTCTGTGCAAGGAAGAAGTGGTCCGCATGGTCATTGAAGCCGGCCCGGAACGGATCCGGGAGCTTATTGAACTTGGCGTGCGCTTTAAGAGGAACCGTGAAAACCCGTCAAAACTCGACCTTGGCAAAGAAGGCGGCCATTCGTCACGGCGCATTGCGCATGCGCTTGATCTCACGGGCCATGAGATAGAACAGGCCCTCTCAGACACGGTTGAAAAAAATCCTGCTATCACGGTCCTTGAAAACCACATGGCCATTGACCTGCTTATCGGATCAAAGGCTGGTCTAAGCATGAAAAAAAGCCCCTTTACAGACTGCTGCCTTGGGGCCTATATACTCAACCGCGAAACAGGGGAGATCTATACGTACCAGGCAGGGACAACGCTTCTCTGTACCGGCGGCACGGGAAAGGTGTACCTTTTCACGACAAATCCGGACATAGCTACGGGTGACGGGATCGCAATGGCCTATCGTGCAGGCGCCCGAGTGGCAAATCTTGAATTTGTTCAATTTCACCCAACATGCCTCTACCACCCCAAAGCCAAAAATTTCCTCATTTCAGAGGCAGTGCGCGGAGAAGGGGGGAGGCTGATTGATGAGGCAGGCAATGCCTTTATGCATCGATACGATCCACGCGGCGATCTCGCCACCAGAGACCTGGTTGCCAGGGCCATTGATTCTGAAATGAAAACCAGCGGCCAGGACTGCGTATTCCTTGACATCACCCACAAAAAAGCTGAGTTCACAAAAAACCGTTTTCCCACCATTTACAAAACATGCCTCTCCTATGGAATTGACATTACCAGCGAACCGATCCCGGTAGTACCCGCGGCCCACTACATGTGCGGCGGCGTGTTAACGGATATAAACGGCAGAACCAACATAAAAAACCTCTATGCCTTTGGTGAAACCGCATGCACTGGTCTGCACGGAGCTAACCGGCTGGCCAGCAACTCCCTTCTGGAGGCGGTCGTGTTTGCCCACCAGGTATTCCTGCAATGCCGGGCGGACCGCAACAGCACGGCCGTTCAGGAACCCTCCATAACCCCGGTATGGTCGGCAGGACAGGCCAAAACAATCGAGGAATGTATACTCATCACCCATAGCTGGGACCAGATACGCCGTCTCATGTGGAACTACGTGGGAATTGTACGATCAATAAAGCGACTGCAACTTGTGGAGAAACGTCTGGCCCCCATATTGAACGAGGTGGACCAACATTTTTATGATTACCTGCTCACGCCCGATCTGGTTGAACTGCGTAATATTGCCACTGTGGCGAATCTTATTGTGAAATGCGCCCTTGACAGAAAGGAATCAAGAGGGCTTCACTACCTGATCGACTACCCGTCAATGGATAACACGAACTGGAAAAAAGACACCGTGCGTTCACGCAGTGAACCTGCGTAACATAGTGTTACCGAATCCGACCAGCGGAATCTTTGCCCAATTTTTTTGGCCTGTGCACTTAATAATCACAACAGGTCAACGCTGGAAACACCTTCCTATTGCTGTCAGCCCCATGTTACACGGTCAAATCCGGCCCACAAAAAAATCCGTTTCTGACGACTTGACAAAATAAAACTTCAATGGTATTAAGATGTCTTAATTATCAGAAAAACAAAGAAGAATAGTTTTTTACCGGCATGCAGTATTTCTGTCCACAATCAGAATTGTATGTCGGCTATTTTTTATGTTTCAAATTTTTATGGGTAATTGGTTAACTAAGTTGCGTGAAAAAAGTCAAAAGGAGGTTTTGAAATGGCGGAAATAGAACATAATGGAACAACATACGATGTAGATGAAGACGGTTTCTTGGCAGCAGGTCTGGAGTCATGGGATGAGAACTGGGTATCTTACGTACAGACGGTTGAAGGTATTCCTGAGATAACCGATGAGCATCAGAGTCTTATCGACACCTTACAAGAATACTACAAAAAGAACGGTATCGCGCCGATGGTTCGTATTCTCTCCAAGACCACAGGCTTCCCTCTGAAAAAAATCTACGAACTGTTCCCCTCAGGACCAGGCAAGGGAGCATGTAAAATGGCAGGACTGCCCAAACCAACAGGTTGTGTGTAATTTCCCTGTGGTTTAAGTCTGCTTATTGCAACTTGATCTTACATAAAAAACGGATAGATGCTATCTATTGCATCTATCCGTTTTTTTCGTAAGGGGTTTCCTGTTCCGTGACAACCTTACGTGATCGCTTACCTTTTTCCCCCTGAACTTATCCCGTATCCAGAAATGCTTTCAACGCGGTTTCATGGATCGCTTCCACCTTTGCTCTGTATTCAGCAGGAGAAATCCTGGCCCCTCTGATCCCGCCCCGCAGGTTTATTTCAGCAAGATAGGTCTCATCATGATCGGTTACCATAAGATCGATATGAGCATAGGGAAATCCTGCCCGCTCCATTATCTCCCTACACAAGGCCATCTGTTTCCGAGACAGGTCACAAGGCTCGCTCTCGCCTCCGAAATGAAGGTTGTTCCGAAAATTGTACGGATTTTTCCGCCAGTAGGCCTCTACGTAGTCGCCAAGCAGGACAACCCTGATATCACGACTGCCTGAGCAAAACGGCTGGACCACAAACGGAAAGGGCAATACGCCGAAAGAGGCTTGGGAATAGACATCTTCAATCGAATGCCAAAGATGAATACCCATGCCGGCATTGCTGCGGTCCTGCTTGGTGACGACTCGGGATATCCCTGATTCCCCGTAATAATTTAAGACCTGAAGCAGATCATGTAGATCATGGACAGCCCTGGTGTGGGGCACCATAAACGATAAAAAGAGGAGAGCCTGAAACGTCTTTGAACGGCTGGCCAGTTGGGCGCGGGCGGAAGGAAAAATCTTAACGCCTCTTTCAACCAAATCGAGAAGAAGGGCCTCTTCCAAGGGCCGCACGCGAATTCGGCCTATTATGATATCTCCATTGGAAAGAGAATCGTATTTGGCGCGCAGGGACCGATTATCCCTGATGATTCGGCGGGATCGGTTCAAAAGAGCATTTCCAGGAAACGTTGGTAAAACTGGGAGAGATCGGCGTTGCACTCACCACAGAAAAATTTTATCTCACCAAGGACCTGTGACTCATCTCCGGCCTGGGAAAAACTCCCATCGGAATTTTGTATATACTGCGTTGTAATAATAACCCCGTCAGCGACCTCAAAAAAATCAGAGTCATTGCCGCAATCAGGGCAGACTATTCGCATGCCCGTCTCGTGGACATGCCCGTTTGCAAAACTCATTTTCACTTCCATTCAGTCTCCCCAAAATTCGTTGGGTCTGACGTTACGTATTACGTATTAATCAATAATGTATTTCAAAAGCAGTGCTCTCGCCCACAGGCTCCTCTTCGGTGACAGTCACCCGTGTTACGGCAGACATGGGGGACCCTCTGTGAAACCACTGAATCATCTGTTCAATCCTGGCCGCATCGCCCTCAACCACGGCTTCAACCGCGCCGTCCCGCTGATTCCGCACCCATCCGGTCAGGCCGAGTTTTTGAGCCTCTTCCTGGGTGTAAGCCCTAAAAAAGACCCCCTGCACGCGGCCTTCAACTACAATGTGTACCCGTCTTAATGCCATGACAATTTCACCTTGAGTTGTAACTATTCAGCAGCACTCCATAGGAAGGCGATCAGACACCAATATAATCATTCAGCCCGATAAAACCAGTTCAAACTCTTCCTCGGAAAAAATTTCCAAGCCCATTTCCAGAGCCTTTCTCGCCTTTGATCCGGGTTTTTGTCCGCAAACCACATGAGTAACTTTCTTGCTGATTGACGAGGCCACATGACCGCCCAATTCCTTTACACGCACTTTTGCCTCGCTCCTGGAAAAACTCTTAAGAGATCCTGTAAAAAGAAAGACTCTGCCGGCAAGGGGAAGCCCTTCCGCTGCCGGAGCGGAGGGGATAATTTCCATGCCCAATACCATCAACCGTACAATCATCTCCCGAACCGACGGGTCATCAAAATACTTAATCAGGCTTCCCGTCACCTGTTCCCCAACCCCTTCAATCTCATAAAAATCCGCCTCGCTTGCCTTCATCAAGAAGTCCAGTGTATTGAAATGCTCTTCAAGCAGTCGGGCGGTCACTTCTCCCACATAACGGATTCCAAGGGCGGCAATGAACTTGGACAGGCTGATTTTCATGCTGTTCTGAATAGCCTTAACAACATTGTCCGCCGATTTCTCGGCCCAGCCTTCAAGTCCCACAAGATCAGACGGTTTAAGCTCATAAATGTCGGGGATGTCTTTTATGAGTCCTTCCGAGGCGAGTTGTCCCATGACCTTTTTCCCAAGACCCTCGATATCCATACCAGCCTTGCCTGTATAGTGAATAAGAGACCGCAGCCTCTGGGCAGGACAAAGGGAATTAGGACACCGGATCACGGCCTCGCCGACGGGCCGTACAAGTTCATGGCCGCATTCAGGACAGCGCTCCGGCATAAGAATGGGCTGTTCATCGCCTTTTCGAAGATCAAACATCGGTTTTATGACCTCCGGGATCACGTCTCCAGCCCTCTGAACCAGAACCATGTCCCCAATATGCAAATCCTTTCGGTTAATCTCATCTTCATTATGAAGTGTTGCACGGCTTACAGTAACACCGCCTATACTGACCGGTTCAAGAATCGCCACAGGTGTTACAGCTCCTGTTCTACCCACTCCGAACTCTACACTCAAAAGACGGGTAGTTGTCTGAGATGCCGGAAATTTCCTGGCGATCGCCCACCTGGGACTCCTGGCCTTGCTCCCGAGACGTGTCTGCAGTTCAAATGAACTGACCTTTATTACCATCCCGTCAATATCATAGGCCAAATCACTACGAATATCACCTAACCGGTCAAAATGGGCGATCACCTGATTCATGTCGTCACACAATGCGGTCAGTGGATTGGTCTTGAACCCGAGCATTCCGAGATATTTCAAAAGTTCATCCTGGTTTCGGCAGGGAAGAGATGACGGATCACTTACACCATACACAAAAAAATCAAGCTGCCTTCCGGCCGTAATCCTGGAATCGAGCTGCCGGAGCGAACCGGCTGCCGCATTCCTGGGGTTTGCAAAGAGATTCTCCCTGTCAGCAAGACGCTGCTCATTAAGCTTTTTAAATCCTTTAAATCCTATAAAGACCTCACCTCTGACCTCAAGTCTTTCCGGGACCGGCCAATCTCCGGGAGAGAAGAGCTTCAAAGGAATTGACGAGACCGTTTTCAAATTATTCGTGATATCCTCGCCAACACGCCCGTCTCCCCGGGTCGAACCTGTAACCATGATACCATGCTCGTAGACGATTTCCACGGCAAGGCCGTCCAGTTTTGGTTCAGCCACGTAGGAAATGGTTGTGAAAATCTTTAGAAAACGCCTTATCCTTTCCTCAAAACCGAGAAGATCGGAATCAGAAAAACCATTTTCAAGACTGAGCATGGGATAAGTATGCCCCACACTCTGAAACTTCGACAACAGAGTACTGCCCACCCTCTGACTTGGAGAATCCGGGGTAACCAGATCAGGATAGCGGGCCTCAATATCGATCAGCTCCTGAAAGAGCCGGTCATACTCCTGATCGGAGATCACGGGATCATCAAGCACATAATAACGATGTGAATGAAAATTGAGATTATTCCTGAGGTCCCAAAGATGTGCCTTTAATTGTTCTAAGTCCGACATGTTCATCAATAATAGGGGCTGCAATAGGGGCTGCCAATCTGCCCCATCTACATTTTTGTCATGGATCTCTTTTGGGATATACGACAAGACCGATATATAGCTTATGCTCCGGCAAAAATGAAGCAAATTTTTACTTAGCCATCTCGTAACTTTTTACGAGTGCATCAATTATAACTATTGCCGATTCTCAGCCGAAAGAAAAGTCTCTCCCATTTTTTACCAATCTGAATTAGATTATCAAAATTAAATTTTAAAATCAGGAGGCGTTACGTGTTAACTATACTTGTAACTAATGACGACGGTGTGCATGCGCCCGGGCTGAAGGCGCTTTCCGAGGCCATGCAGGAGGTTGGCCGCCCTGTCATTATTGCCCCGGAAACAAACAACAGCGCAGTAAGCCATGCGCTGACAATGTCCAGACCTCTGAGGGTCAAAAAAATAGAGCCTGACGTCTATTCCATTGACGGCACACCGACCGACTGTGTGAATCTCGGCATCGGCAAGGTGCTTGATGAAAAACCCATGCTCCTGGTCTCGGGTATCAATCCTGGAGGCAACCTGGGAGACGATGTACATTATTCCGGCACGGTCTCAGCCGCCATTGAGGGCACTATGCTTGGCATCCCCTCGTTTGCTGTTTCAGTGGCCGGCGATGGACCGTTTCATTTTAAGACAGCTGCCCGTCTTGCAACAGAGCTTGCAAAACAAATCCTTGACAAAGGACTTCCCCGGGACACTCTCCTGAATGTCAATGTCCCGAATCTACCGCCTGAGGCAGTCGGAGATGTACGATTCACCAGGCAAGGCAGGCGCGTCTATGAAGGCGCAATCAAGGAGACCTTTGACCCCTGGGGCAGAAAGCACTTCTGGATCGGAGGCGGGATCCCCACCTGGGACAAGGGCACGGATACTGATGCCGCAGCAATCCTGGACAACAGTATCTCAATCACTCCCATCCATCTTGATCTGACCAACCATAAAGCCCTAAAAAATCTCAGTGGATGGCGGTTTTTTTTATAATGAACCGCAACAAGGCTAAGGCTATGACCGACAACATCTGGAATAAAATAAGGGAAACCGGGCTGCTCGGGGACCATCCGGTTCGGATGCTCGATTCTACCGATTCCACAAACTCGGTGGCCATGCAGATGCTGGGGAGCGGAGCCCTGGCCGGAACCCTTGTAATTGCTGAAACCCAGGCAAATGGGAGGGGGCGGTTGCAACGTTCCTGGTTCTCCCCGCCAGGTACGGGACTCTATCTTTCAATGATCATGAGACCAAAACTGGCCCCTTTCGACCTGCCAAAGATACCACTAGCCGCAGGGGTTGCAGTCTGCCGCGCAATTGAGGAGGAAACCGGATTGCAGCCCGGTCTCAAGTGGCCCAATGATCTGCTCCTGGACGGTCGCAAATTCGGAGGGATCCTTTGCGAATCAGAAGGCGCAGTCACTTCAGGTCAAATCGGTGTGATCCTTGGAATCGGGATCAACGTATCAACTCCTCTTGAATCATTTCCTTCCGACCTGGTCTCAAAAATGACTTCACTTACGGCACATTCCGGTCGTTTTTTTCAACGCGGACAAATCCTGGCACGAATCGTACCAGCCATTGACAAAATGATAACCCGCCTGGAACAATCTGATTGGACCGGGATTCTAAGGGAATGGAAGGCAAGAGATGCAATAAAAGGAAAAAAAATGACATGGCTTACACCGGAAGGGGAAAAAGTGATCGGAACGTCACTTGGACCTGATTCGGAGGGGGTCCTTTATATAAAGGATGATAACGGAACCACTCACAGGGTCCTTTCCGGCGATGTCAGCCTGATCATATAAGATGGCATCGTAAAAAGTTCCAAGTTTCGAGTTTCACAAGGCAAAAAAAAATGGTTCCGGGCAACTAAGTCCGGAACCATTTTCATATATAAGAAAAGAATCGGCGGCGACCTACTCTCCCACCTAGTTGCCCGGGCAGTACCATCGGCGCTGAAAAGCTTAACTTCCGTGTTCGGAATGGGTACGGGTGTCTCCTTCTCGCTCTGGCCACCGATAAATCTTTCTTTTATTAAAAATCATGATAATTGAGATAATCTTTCTTTTGTTTTTTGTTGTCCAGCTTTATAGCAATGTGAGTAAAAAAAATATGGTCAAGCCTCACGGCTGATTAGTATCAGTTAGCTCCATCCGTTACCGGACTTCCACACCTGACCTATCTACCTTGTAGTCTCCAAGGAGCCTTCAGTCCCATTTAATGGGAGGGATATCTTATCTCGGAGTGGGCTTCCCGCTTAGATGCTTTCAGCAGTTATCCCTTCCGAACTTAGCTACCCAGCTATGCCGCTGGCGCGACAACTGGAACACCAGAGGTTCGTCCATTCCGGTCCTCTCGTACTAGGAACAGCTCTCCTCAAATATCCTACGCCCGCAACAGATAAGGACCAAACTGTCTCACGACGTTTTAAACCCAGCTCACGTACCGCTTTAAT
>DAOVYS010000129.1 GCA_030635485.1 Pseudomonadota bacterium
CCGGAATCGGATTAAACCCGGAAAGATTCCATGCAGCTACGTTTACGGTTGTGCGACCGAAATTAGTCATTGTGTTTCCTCCTAAAGCTCTTGGATCACGCCAACCAGCAATTTTACAATTGCACATCCCCAATGTTGTTGGTCGACTTAACGCCCGGCATGGGCGTGAACTAATAGGGTTCAAGTCCCCTGTAAGTGTTCCTGTGTTAAGTAAGTTGTTAACTTAGCATGAATTACTAGCCAAAGGCAAGGGCGTTACCGCGCCTTTTCCCGTCCTCAGCCTTTTTACTAGTGCCTCATGCTTATCCTTTTGGTTTTTATTTGGGAAAAATCTCTCCAATATCCGGCACTATTTTTTCTTTGACATTGATTGGATTTCCCTCTATCTTCTTAATAATATTTTAATTTTTAGCTCTTTTGCAAGAGCGTCGCTTGATGGAGTGAACAGGAAGTGATTAATAAAAAAGTGACCGTTTTATTGCCGGCATTTAATGAAGGTGCCAACATAGGCGAGACGATACGGTCTATCCATAAACTGCACCCTGACTTTGAGATCCTTGTGGTTAATGACGGGTCAGAGGACCAGACCCTGGATGTGGCTCTGGCCGCGGGCGCAAATGTGTGGCCTCACCCTTACAACATGGGTAATGGGGCGGCTGTCAAGACCGGGTTGCGCATTGCGTCGGGGGACTGGGTCGTGATGATGGATGCGGATGGACAGCATGATCCTGCCGACATTGCCGGGTTGCTGGAATACGCAGACGATTATGATATGGTGGTGGGGGCCAGGACAAAGGCGTCAAAAACGTCCTGGCACCGCAATTTAGCCAACTGGGCATACAACAGGCTTGCATCCTATGTGTGTAAGTTTAAAATCCAGGACCTGACCTCGGGATTCCGTCTGCTGAGAACGGAGACCGCGCGAAAATATATTTACATGCTTCCTAACACATTTTCCTACCCTTCAACATTGACTCTTGCATATCTTCGCAACGGCAGAAGCATTAAATATGTCCCGATCAAAACCAGGGCCAGAAAGGGAGAGAGTAAGAGTAAAATCAAGCTTATTGAAGACGGTAGCCGTTTTTTTATAATTATTATTAAAATCGCCACGCTTTTTTCGCCTTTAAGGGTTTTTCTGCCTGTCAGTTTTCTCTTTTTTACAACCGGGGTCGTATACTATATATACACTTTTCTTACTTACCACCGATTCTCGAACATGTCCCTTTTATTTCTGATGAACTCTGTTGTCATCTTCATGATGGGCCTGGTTTCCGAACAGATATCCCAGATGCGAAACGATCGTATTGAAAAATAGAGAATGTGTAGGGTGTTTAGGAGATTGTAAACACTAGGAGGCAAATATTCGGCCAACCCTTTCCCTAATAAAATCAATCGTGTAGGTCGGGTTAGCGAAGCGTAACCCGACAAAAATCTAAAAATGATGGAGTTAACGCCCCAGGAAGAACAATCGATCAGAGATTTCAACAATCGGCTTTTAAAAGAGGTTGAGATAGATCTTCTGCTCACAGATGATGAGCAGAGCATTAAAATAGGTGAATTCTGCGATACACTTACTCGTCTTGCTCCGGCAATCGTTGTAAACAGGTCAAGGGTCCAGGATGATCGCCCTGCTGGAATTCAGGTAAGTGAAAGGCTCTGTTTCCATTCCGTTCCGCTTGGCACTGAACTTGAACCCTTTCTTGAATCACTGGCCTATCTTGACGCAAAGCGGATTGATATTCCGAATCCGGTCAGATCAAGGCTTGACAGGACCGGAACCCCGTCTCTTCTGAAACTCTACGTTGCCCCGCAATGTCCGCATTGCCCTATCATGACCCGTCAGATGATTCCTCTGGCATTTGCAAATGAATTTATTGATCTTACCGTAACGGACGGGACCCTGTTCCCGGACCTTGCGCGTTCCGACAGGATTATGTCCGCGCCTACGCTCATCTTTAATGGGAATGTGAGGTGGACCGGGCTGACACCGCTTACGGATATTGTGGATATAATTTCAAATCTAGATCCGTCGGAATTGAGTGCAGCCGCCCTTGAAGGGATCATGAAGGAGGGGAATGCCCCGGATATTGCCGGGATGATAATTGAAAGCGGAAAGGTATTCCCCGGCATCATAGAGCTTCTGGCGCACGGGAAGTGGCCTGCCCGTCTGGGCTCAATTGTGGCGATCGAGTATGTGGCTGACAAGGATATTGAACTCGCTGCCAGGTATCTTGATCCCCTTTTGAAATGTCTGCCGTCCATGGATGACACGGCTGTGGGCGATATTCTCTATATATTCGGTCTGATCGGTGAGCCTGATATAATTCCTGAACTGGAATCAATTTTAAGAGACCGGAACAGCGTAGAATTAAAGGAAGCCTTGCAGGAGGCGGTTGAAAGAATGACTAATGACGAGTGACTAATGAGTAATGACAAGTGGTGAATGACGAGTATAGGGCTGCCTCTTTCCCACGCTCCTGCGTGAAAATGGATACTATTGTTAACCGCACAGGTCGTAATTTTTCAATTTAGAAACCAAAAGGTTTTATGAACAGATTTGTCTACGCCGACCTTATCAGGGAGTCGGTACGGAAGCATAATGACCTTGATTTTCTGCACATAAAGCGGGATCGGCAATATCGCACATGGACCTTCGGGGAATTTCACAAGGACCTGAACAGGACTGTTTCCGCCCTTATCAATGCAGGATTTTTAAAAGGGGATAACGGCATTGTCCTGGGCGAGAATACGCCTGAGTGGCTGATCAGTTATCACGCGCTCATGTTTGCGGGAGGATGCGCTGTTCCCGTGGACCCGAATCTGCCCGGAGCCGACATCCGGGAGATAGTCAGCCAGACCGAACCTAAGATAATTTTCTGTTCAAAGGTGTACCGGAATCTGTTTATAGAGATTCAAAAAGAAAGGTCATGTATTGAAAAAATCGTCCTGATCGGCGTTGAATGCGGAACAGGGGAAAAGGATAATTTTTATGATTTTATAGCCTCGGGAGACGCGGGCAGGGACGCCCTTGAGGCACGGTTTGAGCCTGATGACCCGGTCTCAATTGTCTTTACATCCGGGACAACAGGAAAGGCCAAAGGGGTGGTGCTTGTTCAGAAAAATTTTACATCAGCCCCGTGTCACGGCGTAGCGAGGATGAAGGTGACCAGCGACGATACCATGCTTGCCGTGCTTCCTCTTCACCATGTCTTCGGATTTGCCGCATGCGTGGCGGTCCCGATCGTAAAGGGGTTGGACGTGGTTTTCATCCCAATAATCAAGGGTCCGCTCATTATTGAAGGGATGGTTGAAAAAAAGGTCTCAATACTTCCTGCCGTGCCCCGGATGATCGAGCTTTTTTACAATAATATTGAAAAAAAGGTCTCTGAAAAGGGACTTTGGGTCGGATTTCTCTTTAAGATGCTCAGAGGTATTTCAAGGACCCTGGGACCTTTTTTGGGCAAGGGGTTCAGGAAAAAGCTCTTCTCAAGCGTACATGAAGGATTTGGCGGCAACCTGGATCTGATGATATCAGGCGGCTCTTCTCTAAAGGAAAAATATTTCAACGGGTTCAAGGAGATGGGGTTTACGATCGTGGAAGGCTACGGCCTGACCGAAACCCTTGGCCCCATAACTATCTGTCCATATGATGACATAAGGCTTGGTTCCGTAGGGCCTGTGTTTAAAGATAATGAGATAAAAATTAAAAATCCCGGCAAAGATGGGATAGGAGAGGTGCTCTTAAGGGGCGCAAATGTTTTTCCGGGCTACTATAATAACCCTGAGGCAACCAGGGAAGCATTTGATTCAGAGGGCTGGTACCATACCGGAGATCTCGGCAGGGTTACGGACAACGGCTTTCTGTTTATTACAGGCAGGGAAAAAGATCTGATTGTGCTTGATTCCGGCAAGAATATTTACCCTGATGAACTTGAGGAATATTATTCGGCTTCACCGGTAATTGAAGAGATCGGGATATTCGGCATCAACCGGGATGGAAAGGAGATTGTAGCGGCAGTGGCAGTGGTGTCGGCCAAAATTCGGAAAATGCATTCCCGTGAAAATGGCCGGGAAATGGTTAAAAACGAGATCTTGAGAATGGGAAAGGATCTGCCCTCTTACAAGAGAATCAGCGCTCTTGTTGTTGTGTTTGATTTGCTTCCTAGAACAACTACCAAAAAGATAAAAAACCGCAGATCAAAGAGATATTCGAGTCAGCCGGGAGATTTTCACAAAATTCATCCTGTACCGGGATCAGTCTTACTGTCAGGGAACAGGAACTGGCGGAAACAAAAGAATATCAGACCGTGATTGATATTATAAGGGAACTATCCGTTCAAACAGAGGTCCATGACATTAATCCGAGGACCCATCTTCAGTTTGATCTGGGCCTTGATTCGTTAAAACTCATTGAGTGTATGAGTCTGATGGAGAGCAGGTTCAGGCTCACAATCCCGCAGGAATCATTTCCACGGATTGAGACTGTGGGTGATGTTGTTGATGTGATAAGAGAGATAAAGGCGTCAGTACCTGACATGGGGCCGGACATGGACCAGGAGCCTGAAATCGATTTTGCATCGAGGCTTGCCCGGGAATCCGTCGCAGATTACAAGATAAGGGGCAATGGAGGTCTGTTCCTGCGCTTCAGCTGTCTGCTTACATATCTGCCGGGCAGGATATTGTGGGGCCTTAAGGTCTCGGGGACCGGGAATCTTGATCCGGACAGGCCTGTAATCTTTATTGCAAACCACGCAAGTAACATTGATCCGATTTGGGTTTTCGGATCCCTGCCATGGAATATCCGTAAAAAGACCTTTGTGCTCGGCAAGTCGGAGCTGCTTAAGTCTCCTGTTTTGTCATTTGTCCTGCCCAGGCTCAATATGATTGGAGTGGAACGTTCGGGAAATGTCATGAGCGCAATCAAGATATCCTCCGACATCCTGAAAAGGGGAGATAATCTCCTGATTTTTCCTGAAGGAACCCGGACCAGAACCGGTAGAATGGGTGATTTCAGAACCGGAGCAGCCCAGCTTATGAAGGAAACAGGCGTGGCCGTAATTCCTGTCAGAATAAAGGGCAGTTTTAAAATCTATCCGCCCGGAAAACTCCCCAAAATTATTGGAGCAAGGAAATTTACTCCATCACTCCGTTTTGGGAAACCTTTGACCTTTCACAACCTGAACGTGGATCAAATAACCGCCCGGTTTAAAGAGATTATTTCGAAAATGTGATGACGTCGCAAAAAATCTGATCGTAACTCCATCTTGCCATGTAAACGTTTACCAGTGCCCCATATGTCCGTGATCAGGACTGACGGCTATAGATCTACTATGCCGTCAGCCCTGATCACGGACATATGGGGTGCTGGGGAACGTTTACATCCGGCAAGCTGACCGCAGGCGGCTGATATATCCGCGCCTCGGCTGTTTCTGATAATGACCGTATAGCCCGCACCCCATAGGATTTCCTGGAATTTTTCAACCCGTTCTTGTAATGGCTTATGAAAGGGTAGGGCGGCTGTTTCATTATAGGGGATCAGATTGATCTTGCACCGGATGTTGCGCAGTCTTTTGGCAAGAAGGGCCGCCTCCTCAGGCGAGTCATTTATATCTTTTAAAAGTACATATTCGATCATGATTCTCCTTCTCTTTGGAAGGGGAAATATTCGACACGCCTCAAGCAGGTTGTTGAGGGGATATTTCTTGTTCACTGGCATCAATCGGTCGCGTATCTTGTCATCAGCCGCATGAAGTGAGATTGCCAGGTTGACGGCGGAATGGCGGCCCAGTTTTTCCATCTGCGGGATAAGGCCGCAGGTCGAGACCGTGATTTTCCGGCTTGAGAAATTAAGCCCTCGTTGGTCCATGAGAATATCTAATGCGGAAAGCAGATTGGAAAGGTTTGCCAGCGGTTCTCCCATGCCCATGAAGACCAGATTGTCCAGACTGCCCATCTCTTTACCGGTTATATATTCAATCGCGGCGCAGACCTGATTCACCATCTCGGATGGGGTTAGATTTCTTTTAAATCCCATGGCCCCGGTCAGGCAGAAACCGCATCCCATGGCGCATCCGACCTGTGATGAAACACAAAGCGTATTTCGATCTTGTTCCGGGATCAATACGGTTTCGATCAGGGCTTTATCTTTTAGTTTAAAAGCGAATTTTATTGTGCCGTCTTCTGATTTTTCAAGAGTGGATGGGGTAAATACGCTTATTTGAGTTTTTTGGGCCAGCTTCTCCCGGAGTTCTAAGGAGAGGTCGGTCATCTGGGAAAAAGAGGTGATGCCGGGACGATAAAGCCATGAGAATATCTGCCTGGCCCTGAAAGGCTTGAGACCCATTTCCGCAACAAAAGTGGTCAGCTCTTCAAGTGTGAAATCTTTCAGGTCCGGTTTGCTATTGGTGGTTGAAAGGGACATGGGAAAATGGCTAAGACCGCGCAGGTTGAAAATTAGTAATAAATTTCATGGATCAGCCTCTGGTGGGCTGTATGATAAACGGTTTTAGGTGCTGCATATACACGTAATCAGGCCTGATTACGTGTATATGCAGTGCATGAGGCCGTTTACATGCATCTCATGCTGATGTCGCAGGCAGGTGCCGAGTGGGTGATTGCGCCGATTGAAATGATGTCAATGCCGGTTTCCGCAATAGCTCTTATGTTGTTCAGACTGATTCCGCCTGAAGCCTCAAGAACAGCCTTTCCACCAACCAGTGTGACAGCCTGCTTTATAACAGGGATCTCCATGTTGTCCAGCATGATGATCTCGACCCCGCATGCAAGGCATTCCTCGACCTGCTCAAGGTTTTCCGTTTCAACCTCTACTTTCAGGCAGTGGTGGGTATTTTCCCGGACAAGTCGTACAGCCTCGGTGATGGAGCCGCATGCCGCAATATGATTGTCCTTGATCAAGATCCCGTCCGAGAGGTTGAAACGGTGATTACGGCCCCCCCCGACCCGGACCGCGTATTTTTCAAGCGCTCTTAAGCCGGGGGTCGTCTTTCGCGTATCCACAATTTTGACGGGCAAAGGCGCAACCCGCTCCACAAACCTGGAAGTCAGAGTTGCAATGCCGCACAATCTCTGGACCAGGTTCAGGGCAACCCTTTCAGCCTCCAGGATGTCCGCGATCGGACCTTTGATCCTAAGAAGGATGTCTCCCGGTGAAACCTCTGTCGCATCAGCCGTTGCATTTGATATCTCGATTCCGGGATTTCTGACATGAAATACGAGCCCTGCAACCTTTTCCATGCCCGCGGCAATAAAAGATTCCTTTGCTACAAACACAGCCTCTCCGATCTGCTTTGCCCGGAAGATGGCTTCAGACGTGATATCCCCGTTTCCGATATCTTCGGCCAGGAAGTGTTCCACGGATTTTCGGATTAAAGGTTCATTCATTGGTAAC
>DAOVYS010000173.1 GCA_030635485.1 Pseudomonadota bacterium
ACCGCCGAAATCGGATCAATCTCCACTATATTTTTTGACTATCACCACTGAATTAATGCCCAACATTCCAAAAGAATTGTTCAGGATGATGTCAACAGAATCAAGCTGTTTGGCTTTATTTACAACAAGGTTATCCAGCTCGCATTCAGGATCAACGTTATCTAGATTAATGGTAGGATGCACCAGCCCGTCGTCAAATGCAGGCAGATTGCCTGCCAACTCCAGCACGCCTGCAGCGCCCATTGCATGACCGATAAGGCTTTTGGTGTTATTGATAAAGGTTGACCCGCATCCGTTAAATATAGTTCTCAAAGCCATGCATTCTTCCAGGTCACCCTGTATGGTGCCTGTTGCATGAGTATTTACAATGTCTACGTCCCTGGGCTCAAGCCCGGCCCGTTTTAATGCCAGACGCATGCATTCCACCTGCCTGGGCCCATACGGCAGAACAAAATCCCTGGCATCGGAATTAATGGCAAACCCGATGATCTCACCATAGATCCTGGCTCCCCTTGAAAGGGCAGTTTCAAGCCTCTCAAGGATGTAAATGCAGGATCCTTCCGAGATCACGATTCCGTTCCGGTCCCGGTCAAAGGGTCTGCATGCCCTGATCGGGTCCTGATGAGAGGCAAGCGCGCCCTGGGACTTAAAACTTGCAAAGATCCCAAAGGACGCCGGACTTTCCGAAACACCTCCGCAGAACGCCAAATCCACTTCATCAAGCCTGAGCATCTGCACGCCCTGAATAAGGGCCGCATTACCGGCGGCGCAGGCTGCGCCAATCGAATAGTGAGGCCCTGTGATCCCCAAGCTCATGGTGATCTCACCGGCCGGATTGTTCAAAACAGTCCTGGGATTATGGTGATGAGTCCAGTAGTCTACATTATAATCAAATTGACTTATATTGTAGACTTCATGCTCAGTCTCAACAGTTCCATGTTCGGTAAGACCGACATAGACGCCGGTCCTGTCGGATTCATATACACCCCCGGAAAAATCTATTCCCGCGTCATTTAAGGCCTCATTTGCCGCATAAACCCCCAGACAACCGGCCCTTGTTCCGCGTTTATTCTCCCTTTTCTTCCTGTATCTGGTTTCAGGAAACGAACAGATCCCCGCCGGAACCCGCCCGATATAACGAAGTTCGATTTCACGAATTCCGCTCTGCCCGGCCAGAAGTCTTTTGCGAAAATCCTGTAGATTATCACCGTTCGGCGCAGCCAGTCCGACCCCGGTGATTACGATTCGTTCTTTGTTTGAAAGTCTGTCCATAAATTTAGATATATACCTTAAAAATCACAAACAAGTATTATAGCCAATATTTTACCGAATGTCGACACAGAAAAACGAATAGGTATTCACAAATGATTTTGCTATGATGAAACAGATTAACTACTCAAAAAAAGGCGGAAGGTGCCCCGCAGGAAATGGACTTGGGGTGCTTTCAGGGACAAATCATGCACGAAGCATCAATTATCATGAGTATCCTTGACACTGTGACCCACCAGTGCCAAAAGGAAGGATATCACTCCATATCATCGATCAGTCTTCAGATCGGCAAGGCATCGGGAATTCTCCCGGATGCCCTCCTCTTTGCATTTGATATCGCCAAGGCAGAGACCATTGCCCGGGATGCGGAACTCATTATTGACAAAGTGCCGATAGGGGGGATCTGTTCAAAATGCAATAAGGAATTTGATACGGACGAAGCCTTTATATTCGAATGTCCTTACTGCGGTTCCGATTCCGTCAAGATTACCAGAGGGTACGAAATGAATATTATTGAAATGGAAGTGGATTAGTTTGTGCCGACCTCCTCACTTTCCCAGACATGTTACTACTGCTCTCCGAAAATTGTTTTTTGTGTTTGTCTGAGTATTAAAATCCCAATAAGATCGGTTGATTGTGGTTCAAGGTTCCACTCAAATAAACCTTGAACCTTTGAACCTTTGAACCCGAAACCTATGACATAGATAAAATCAAATGTCGTAGATTATTACTCAAATCACAAAAAAATGCCCCGCAGGCGCGGGGCACGTGTGATCTTTTATTTATTACAGGCAGTTACAGCTGAACGACATTATCCGCAGCCGGGCCTTTGGGGCCGTCGACAACGTCAAACTGGACCCTTGCTCCCTCTTCCAAAGACTTATAACCCTCATCCTTAATGGCTGAATAGTGGACAAAAACATCGTTGCCATCGTCCTGCTCAATAAAGCCAAACCCCTTGGAAGCGTTAAACCATTTCACTGTACCTTCTTTCATTACTAACTACTCCTTTGCACTCGGTTCCTCAAAGAACCACTATAATAATAAATCCCGACTATCCATGGACGGCGGGCCAAGTACGCTGTCTGAATAAAGCCAGAAAACCAAAAAACCGCACTCCCTTAAGATAGGATTGTGCGGCTCGCTCTTCTGTATCTTTTTGATCACAAGCAGGTACTACACAACTAAATTGCGTGTATAACACGGTACTCAACAGAAGACAAGATGTTTTTAAAACGCGCCCCAAGATCAAACAGGCAACCTCCCTCTTGTTTTAGCCCCCCTGTGTTTCAGTCCGTATTTAAGGTAAAATAACGCTACAGGTTATTGAAGCCTGAATACTGTTAATGACCATTTGGGAAGATTGATCCGGATCTTTCCTTCACAGTCGCTTGTCAATTGCCCGGATGTCCATGCCCCGTCCCAACCGCCGTATGATTCAGCCTGTGAATTGAACACCTGCATCCACCGTCGGTCCGCACCCCAGTCAGTGCGTATCGCATATCCATTCCCAGCCCACCCATTCTCACTTACATTTACCACGCACAGATATGCATTCCCAGGGGCTCCATCATCGCTCCATCGCATCCATCCGAGAACGGTATGTTTTGGATCTTCATGCACGAATCTGATGTTTTCCGATGTAAAGGCCCTATTTTTTAACCGAAGCATGTTCGCGTCTCTAACGCAGTTCATCATCTGCCCGGCAAAAGCGTCCCGCTCTTCAATCAGTTTCCAGTCAAACCGGTGATGCTCGTCCACGTGCCACCAATAGTCCTGCAGGGTTTCAGTGCCCATAAAGATCATGGGCAACCCGCGGCTCACAGCCTGCAGTGCATACCACATTCTGACCTGGGCCCTTGCATGCCCGTTATTCCTTCCGCCCAGCCTTGCAATATAGTAGCGATGGCAGCCGCCATCCTGATGACCATCATGTCGATCCCCGCACTGATCATGTGATCCCAGAACTGAATTGACACCGCTGCACGATCCGGGAAATCCCCGGTGCATATTAATCATCGATTTCAGGAGCGATAAACGGGTCTGCGCGTCATTGCCGCCACTATGACCTTTCATTATTTTCAGGGAATCAAAGTGGGCAGCGTGAATCCAACATGAATCAAACCCGGCCTGGGTGACAACGGCAGAGTTTTCAGGGGTGATCTCGGCGATCAGAATCTTGCCGGGATAATATTGCCTTATCTCATAGGTAATCTCTTGGAGGAGTCCCCATGGCATATTATGAACGGAATCGAAACGCAATCCGTCAACATTGTATTCCTCAATCCACATGCGGCATGCAGCCTGGAGGTACTCCTTCACTTCCCATTTATGGAAAGCGAACCGCCTTCCCCAGAGCGTATCGCTTTCACCCTCAAAGTATATGCCGCCGCAATTATCAGGCCCGTAGCCGTCCCAGTTCCAGAGGGAATTAAGTTTTACGCTGCCGTGGTTCAGCACAACATCGATAACAACCGCCAGACCCAGTGAATGAGCCCGGTCTATCAGCTGTTTGAGTTGAAGAGATGTACCCCATTTTCCATGAACGGCAAGCAGCTGACGGGGATTGTATCCCCATATGCCGCCGAACTCGGTTACAGGCATTAAATGTATGCAGTTAAAACCAAGGTCTTTGATATGTGAAAGAGACCCGGCAGTGAGTTCAAATGGGCTCTTTCCTCCAGACTGATGAGGGGGAAAACTACCAACGTGCAATTCATAGAGAACGAGTTCGTTATAGGCCGGGCAACTGAACTTTGACCATGTGTAATTCTGGTCGGTCAGCACACACCATGCAGAATCGAAATCAACCTCCCGCGCATATGGATCACGCCGGATCAATTCTTCGCCCTCGTTTTCGTAACAGTCGTTCCAGCAGGAGGTGAGTACGATACGGTAGCGATCTCCAACCTTCAGCGGACCGACATCGGCCGACCAGAAGGACGGGGCATTCGGTTCTCGGGACAATGGCGCCGATGTTCCCTTTTTAAATTCGATTCGCACCGTTTCTCCATACGGGGCCCATACTCGAAATCGCACCTTGGAAGAGGATATCCAGGTTGGACCGCAGGATGCCTCCAGCGGCCATTTATAGTTTAAGTTTAATGGCATTGTAACACCCGCGTGCACTTTGATTCATGACGACAAAGAAATCCGCAGACCGCTTGCCTATTTCCCACCCTTCAACAGAGACTCCAGCCCGGCCAACGGGGTGTGTGTCGCAGACAACTCTTCATCGTCGTCCATTAGCGACCCGTCGTGCCATTCAGCCTCCAGAGACCGGGAATGCTCATTGTCGTGACAATAGAGGCATAACAATTCCCAGTTGCTGCCGTCAGGCGGATTGTTTTCGTGATTGTGATCCTTATGATGGACCGTAAGCTCACGAAGTTTCTTGCCTGAAAACTCACGCCCGCACTTAGCACAGACCCAGGGATGGATCTTGAGCGCCCGCTCCCTGTAAGTTTTTCGCTTGCGCTCCAGCTCGCGCAGGACTTCATCCATTATCTGATCCGACTTGTCGGCGCCGGTTTGCGTATTCTTTACAGACATGCTCTCACACTCCAACCGTTCGGTTTGGGTATCCAATATTTACTAATAATTGCAATTGACAACGCGCACTACCTATTGCTTTATTTCACCTTGCCCCAAACACCTCCTTGAGAGCCTGAGATATCCTTTCCCCCCTTTTTTCTATCGCGGGCCAGTCCTGATCGTTGATACCCAGCGGTACCAGATCCTTTCGCGTTTCTGGAAACGCGAGAGCCGAACGAACAAACAGGACTCTGCCCATAAGAGAGATTAGATCGATAAAATGCTCTTGATCGACTGCTACGGTTTTGATTACCAATCCCCTATCCATCAACTCCTTCATGGGAAAATGAAACACTGAGTTATCTATACCCCTGTTCGCTTCCATCCGAGAAAAGTTAAGGAGAGGTCTGGGATCTCCTTTCCTGTAAAATCCAATCCCCAGAAACGGGATGACAGCAGAAGGGTCGATCTCAGCAACACACACGCTGCCCAGCGCTGTCTCTCCCGATAAAATATACCCTCCTTCCTTATTCCCCTCTGCCTTAAGATTGACCACTACCTTGTTGAAAATGGAAACAAGATCTATCTTCACCGTGTTTACTATTTTTGGCTGAGAACCGTCATCTTTTGTCCTGAAAGCGCTGACAAACCGTAATTCGTCTCCTTCCATCCCAAGCTCGAACATAAGACCAACATCCTGAAACAGAATCAACTCCTCCTTTGAGGGATCGAACAGAAGGGCTTTTTCTCCCGCGAGAATAAAAATCGGAGTCCCATCCATCATGTCACGGACATAGAGGGCATATCCGTTTGCTTTGCTGTAATAGACACGATATCCAATGGCGGTATTGATGCTTGGCTCAGATAAGGCAGCCTCAACTGTCAGCGAGGAGTACTGGTGGTTCTCTGCCGAGATAACCAGGGCCATCCCCTTGAGTTCGGATGGGGACAACTCGCCGGCAGGTTGTCCAAGCAGAGCTGTCTGCAGGGGAATAAATAAAAAAAACAAGGTCGTGAACAAGACGCGATGTATCAAGCTCATCCCACCGAAATTCTTTATAAAAAATTTCCCCAACCGACAAACAGAAGAATGCATGTAAGCCATAAAATTCCTCCTCAACTGCTTTTCTACGGGGAGAAATGGGGACGCGGAGAAATAACGTCCATTTGTAAATTAGTAAATGCCCACTCCGGTTACACCACTTTTTTTCTATAGCCAATATCCTAGCACAATACAATATTTTTAATGTGCTCAGTG
>DAOVYS010000045.1 GCA_030635485.1 Pseudomonadota bacterium
GGGTATCTTGAATAATTTAGGATTTTCGTTTGAGGTCAAGGAACAGTGAAAATGAAAAAGCACCCATTCGGGCATAAACTCCGCATATTAGGTATATGTGAGCATTTTTCATTTTCACTGTGACGCCGAGATCGGACGAAAAGACAATTATTCAAGATGGCCTTTAAAAAACCACCATGGTGAAGGGTGAAATGCGGAACCCGGACCATTTACAAAAAAGACGATTGATCTGGGGGCTTAAGAACTTTAAGTGATCCTCTCTATTGATGAGTCCATTCAGAGGCTGAAAGCGGAAATAATAGCCCAGGACTGGAGCCTGAGTCCGAAGAGAATAGAACTTCTGGATTCAGCCTTTTCCTGTCTCAAGCAACGGTTCAAGACCCGCAAGGAAATTCACGCCATACTGGTCATGGCCGGGTCGGTACTTAATTACATCAAAAAAAGAAGAGAAAATTCTCTTCCCGACACCATCGATTTTTTAAAAGAGGCCATGGCCCATGTGGTCAACCTGTATGAAGAATCCAACTTTGATCCGGCAAGCGAGGAAAAGATTTTTCGAACCCTTTATTCGCGTTTCAGTACGCTGAAAATCAAGGTCAGGGAGGGGGGAAAAAGATCGACCCAACCGGAAAATACACCTGCTTCAGCTCCTCTGCAGGAAAAGGCTGAGGTCGAAAAAGCAACTATTGACCAGACAGTGGCAAACGAGACGGAAAACGCTCGGATTCCGGCCCGGGAACCGCTGGTCACATCTCTTAAACTGCCTGACGCCTTTCTTGAAAATAAAGGCGAAGTTGAAAAATTAATCCGCGAACTCAAAACCTCCCTTGAAAGAGTTGACGGATTGGGTATAACTATCAGGCAACTGTTAAAAGAACTGCAGGCCGTCAAAAAAGTGGAATCCGACATCAAACCGGAGTCGGCCTGCCCACAGGATGAAGAGAAACACGACCAGGACCCCTCGGATGAGAGGGAAGACTGGAACATCAGTCTATCTCCGGCCGACGAGTTCAGGCAAATTGTCATAGGCGGTACGGTTGCCGCTATTTCGGAAAAAAACGTATCACTGATCAGCCCGGTGGACCCGGCAAGGCTTCTTAACTATCTCAAGACAAGCAACGTCCCCTTAAAAAACTTCGGGGGCTTCATGAAAAAACTTTCAACGCGGTTTAAAGGGAGTCTTTCCACTGTAACTGACCGAAAGTTAAAAAAACTCTCCTTTCCCGTAATGGTTCCTCAAGGTCTTGGCCTTCCGGATACACCTGACAAAAACGCAACCTCGCTTGTGGTTGTCAGCAACGGTCAATGGCATGGTGTAATTTTGTGTTGCGATGTATACGCTGAACCCAAAAACATGGTCAGGTTCCACAAGGAAAGGAATGGTGACATATCCGGAACAGGTTTTCTGGACAGCGGCGATGAGATCCCACTTCTAAATGTCACTTCCATTCTCAAAAGAGAGGGCTTTTTACTGACGGTCTAGTAAATATTCGGGTACGTACGAAAAACTTTAAAAAACCACGGAATGTAAATGTTTGGCACAAAACAGAACTTTCGGAGGAATTTATTGCTATGAACGAACAGGACAGGCGCAGAAACACCCGTGTCGATTTTCAGACAACGGCCGACCTGAAATTTCCGGACCAGGAATTTCCGGATTGTGAAACTCGCGACTTAAGTGTTAGGGGAATAGCCGTCCTGGACGTAAAAGGCCCGGAATTGGGCGATCAGTGTGAAATCAGTCTGCATCTCTCCGGCATGAGCAGCGACTTGAGCCTCGCCATGAAGGGCGAGGTGGTACGAACCGAGGAGGACTTCATCGCACTCCATTTTTTCGAGATTGACCTGGATAGTTTCTTCCATCTGCGAAATATCGTCTATTACAACACAGAAGATGCAGATAAAGTGGAAGAGGAATTCCTGGGACAGATCTCTGACGACATCCCTGACGATTTTGAGGATTAAAATCTCTATTGAGCCCCCATTGCTCGGCAGCACAAAATGTGCCTGCTAGCGCTGGGCTCTGTATAGAGGTAATATAGCCATGGTGACAAAAAAAAAGAAACGGAAGACAGCACCCCGCAAATCTTCCGGAAAATCCCCTACAAGAAAAAAGAACACTCGGTCAGCCCGGCCCCCTGTTCCCGAGGTTACATCCACGGACGTTGAACAGCTTGGCAAAATGAGTGCGGTTCCCTCGGTGAAAGCACCCAAGAACCATGAAAAGCGGCGCAATCCAAGAATTGCATTTAAGACCTCGGCCGACCTGAAATTTCCGGACTGTGAACTAGACAGGTTGGTTACGCGCGATTTAAGCACAAACGGGACATTCGTGCTTAATTTAAACGGCAAACAGGTGGGGGATGAATGCGAAGTGACCCTGCATTGCGATCTTGTACTGAAAATGAAGGGAGAGGTCATTCGGATAGATGATGAAGGCGCTGCAATTCAGTTTTTTGACCAGGACCTTGACAATTTTCACAACCTAAAGAATGTTGTCTATATAAACGCTATCAGAAGAGAGGAAGCCTATCTTCTTGACAACAACGACACGGACGAACTGCCCCTGAAAAAACTCGAAAATATCGGCCTGCTTGATGATATCGACGACGAAGACAAGCTGTGCGATAATGAGGAACTTGATGAATCTTGGGACAACGATTATTAATGGTGTAGTGAAAAATCAAGGTGTACAAGCATGGCCCTGATGCAACTTACAGTCATTCCCCTGGGTACCTCCAGTCCCAGCCTTGGTGACTATGTGGCGGATATTCAAAACAGGCTGGAACAGGAAAATGTAAATTTCGAACTTAATGACATGGGAACCATTGTCCAGGGAGAGACCCCTGAGCTCCTGGCGCTTGCAGCCAGAATCTCCGAATTGCCCTTTCAAAAAGGCGTTAACCGGGTCGTGACCCATATCACCATTGACGACAGAAGAGACAAACAGGTTACCATAGGGACAAAAATCGCGTCTGTTAAGGCAAGGCTTTGATTTAAGATGGCCTTAAGAGATTTAAAGAGTGAAAGGTGGTAAATATTCGGCTTGCCAGTGTGATATTTTAATAGAAAAACCGTAGGGGTACCCCTTGTGGGTACCCTCTATCCAGACATGGCAACAACAAGGCAACCCTTTTGTTGGATAGGGCAACCACAAGGGGGTTGCCCCTACAGTCGGAACCATGCTGAAAAGATGAAATGTAGGAGAATTTGTATGATGATGAAGCGTCTGTTGTTTGGAATCCTTGTTATTCTGTTTTCAGCATCTGTCTGCCATTCCAGGATGGTCAGCATTGCCAATGAAAAGGTAAATTTACGTTCCGGCCCGGGCAAAAAGTATAGCGTGCTCTGGGAACTTGGGAAAGGATTTCCGCTCCAGATCGTGAGTTCCAAAGGCAATTGGCTGAAAGTTACTGATTTTGAAAAGGACACGGGCTGGATATACAAGAAACTTATAACGGATAAACGCCATCTTATCGTTAAAAAGAAAAGGGTCAACATCAGAAACAAGCCCGGAAAAAACGGTAATATTATCGGCAAGGCGAACTACGGTGTAGTCTTCCGAACCCTTGAAACAAAAAGCGGATGGGCCAAGGTCAAGCACGAAAACGGTCTGACCGGGTGGATTAAGAGAGATCTGCTCTGGGGATGGTAATGGGATAGCCGTTGTTTGATTCTCTTGCCCCCGCCGGGATCAGATGCAGTGTCGGAGAACTTTTACATGTGGATATTTTATATAAGCCATTTTTATGTCTAAAACGCCTGTATATTGTGGTTGAACAACGCAAGATATACAACATACGGTATGCAATTTCTTGTATGAAATATCCCGTTTTACATGATTAGGAATTGAAAACAGATGGCCGGCAACACATTTGGAACTGTATTTAAGGTAACCACGTGGGGAGAATCCCACGGCACAGCCGTTGGCGCAACTATTGACGGCTGCCCGCCGGGATTAGAGTTGTCCGAAAAGGAGATCCAGAAGGACATGGACCGGCGAAGGCCCGGTACCGGCGGAGGAGCAAGTCCTCGCAAGGAGCCTGACAAGGTCGAAATCTTGTCAGGGACATATGAAGGCCTCACAACAGGCACTCCGATTTCCCTTCTGATATACAACAAAGACGCACACAGTAAATCCTACAATCATCTTAAAAATATCTTCAGGCCGGGACACGGCGACATTACGTATCTCAAAAAATACGGTATCCGGGACCACCGGGGCGGCGGCAGGGCCTCGGCCAGGGAAACCGCCGCACGGGTGGCGGCCGGCGCGGTGGCGAAAAAACTTCTTGGCAAAAACGGCGTGCAAGTCATTGCATATACCGTGGCCCTTGGTTCCATTGAAGTCAAAAAAAGGGCGCTTGATGAAATCACCGGAAATCGCCTCTTCTGCCCTGACACAGCCACGGCTGCACTGATGGAAGAAAAAATTGATACGGTCCGCAACAACAAAGACACGCTTGGCGGAATTGTTGAAATTCTGACCAGAGGTTGCCCGGCCGGCCTTGGAGAACCGGTTTTTGACAAACTGGATGCGGAACTTGCCAAAGCCCTAATGTCAATCGGGGCGGTTAAGGGCGTGGAAATCGGGGCAGGCTTTGAGGCAGCCCTGCTCACCGGATCTCAGAACAACGACCCTCTGACACCGGAGGGCTTTAAGTCCAACCGTTCCGGCGGAATATTGGCCGGCATTTCAAACGGCGACGATATTGTTGCCCGGGTCGCTGTAAAACCCATCCCCTCAATCGCCATGGAGCAGGAGACCGTTGACCTTGACAACAAGCCCGTCAAGATAAAGATCGGCGGACGCCACGATATTTCCGCCATTCCCAGAATCATACCGGTCTGTGAGGCCATGGTCGCCCTGACTCTGGCGGATCATCTGATGCGCCAAAAGGCAATATCTTCCTTCTGACCTGCTCCTTTCCCTATTGATGATGCACTCGCAAAAAGTCATAATTATCACCAGCCACACATCCTCCCCAGACCATTATGAATAAAAAACGCAACAACGGATCAATAAAAAATATCTGGATAATTACCAGGGAATACGGCCGGCTGGCCGGGGTCGGCGGGGTAAAGGACGTGTCCAGGTAGCTGGCCGCAGCCCTTGCCGGATCGGGAAGAAAGGTCAGCGTGGTTCTCCCTTTATACGGATTCATGGATCCGGCCGAACTGGGCCTTCTCCCTCTGGACATATCCTTTTTTGTTGACATGAACTACGTGACAAGGGAACGTCGCGAACCTGTAAGGATATGGTCGTTAAGGCACGATGCCTCAATCCATCCAGCCTGCGGAAACGGCCTGCCCGGACCAGCTTCAAAAAAAAGGGGGGAAAAAGAAAAAGCTGTAACAATCTACTTTATCGATTCCCCGAGATTTGGAGACAAAAAACGTGTTTACACGTACACTCTCAAAGAGGAGGATGAAAATCCGGATCACAGTCATGGCACCGGACATCACGATTATTTTGCAATGAATATACTGTTGCAAAAGGCTGCCCTGGGACTCATGGTCCATCTTTCTGAAAAACCGGATATCATTCACTGCCAGGACGGCCATACCGCCGTTCTGCCGGCCATGATGCGCGAAATCGAGGGATATAGACACTATTTCAGGAAAAGCGGCGCCGTGGTGACAATCCACAATGCAGGCCGCGGCTATCATCAGGATATGGGCGACCACGCCTTTGCCCGCGCAATCTGCGGGCTGCCTTCCCGCACGATCACGGATAACCTCTTGGACGGGATGTTTAATCCTTTTCTGACAGCCTCATCTTATGCAGTACTCAATACGGTCAGTGAAAATTATGCAAGAGAGTTGACCGAGACCAATGACGATGAGATGACGGGTTGGCTTGGCCACAGACTGGTGGCGCGTGGTTTCAGTCTACAGGGAATAACAAATGGCATAGATCCCGACCATTTTGACCTCTCCTCTCCTGAAAAGCTGGGGCTTCCCAAAGGCTCCGCTCTACCTGTTTCCCAGGGAACCGTCTCAAGCGGGCAGGCAGGCCGTAAAAAAAAGGTTCAAAACAAGGATTTCTATCTGCCCGATAAAAACCGATGCCGGGAATTTCTGGTGAACATCATTGGTGACAATGAACTGGGCGGAATCAAAAAGAACGGAAGCCTTGATCTTCATCTTGACCAACCACTCTTTACCTGGATAGGTAGATTCACGCCCCAAAAAGGGATGGATATCCTGGTTAGGGCGCTTGAGGTTTTATTGTCACAGGACCGAGATTTCCAGGTAGTGCTCCTTGGAACCGGCACAACAGACATTGAACAGGACCTTCTTCGCCTGACCAAAAACCACGAAAACAGCGGAAGGATCTGTATGCTTCGCGGCTTTGACTCTGTTCTTGCCAACCGGATCTATGCAGCAGGCGACTTTTGTCTCATCCCCTCCCAATATGAACCATGCGGCCTTACCGACTTTATTGCACAGCTTTTCGGAAATATTCCAATTGTCCACCACATCGGGGGACTGGTCAAGGTTGTGGACAATGAAACCGGATTTGCCTACCAGGAACACAGCAGCCAGGCGCTGATAAGCGCCATGCAGAATGGTATGAGCCTGTTTCGCAACTTTCCGGAGAGAATCGCCGAAATACAACTCAACGCCCTTAAACAAATTCACACCCATTACACATGGGACATTGTAATGGACAAATATCTGGATCTTTACAAGGAAGCCCTGGCTCTAACTGCCTGATGAACCATCCATATTTGATATAATAACCAATCATTCAAAAAAATTTTGAGGAGATTTTTACATGACAATAAAAATAGGTATCAATGGATTCGGACGTATAGGCAGAACCATTTTCAGGGCCATTGCCAAATATGAGACCTTTAAAGATGTCGAGATCAAGGCTGTTAATGACCTCACGAACAATGCCACACTTGCCCACCTGCTGAAATATGATTCCGTAATGGGCGTGTTCGATAAAAAGGTAGAGGTGAACGACAGAGGAATCAGGGTGGATGGGCAACAGATCGAGATAACCAGCCACAGAAATCCAGCCGATATCCCCTGGGGTGACCTTGGAGTGGATTATGTGATTGAATCCACCGGCCTCTTTGTGACTGAAGAAAAGGCTGCGGCCCACATGGATGCGGGTGCCAAAAAGGTGGTGATCTCAGCTCCTGCAAAAGGCGATATCAAGACTATCGTCATGGGCGTTAATGAAGACGAGTATGATCCCATGGAGCATCACATCGTGTCAAACGCCTCCTGCACCACCAACTGCCTGGCCCCCATGGTAAAAGTGATCCTGGACCGGTTCGGCATCAAAAAGGGGCTTATAACAACAGTCCATTCCTACACAAACGACCAGAGGATCCTTGATCTGCCGCACAATGACCTGCGCCGCGCGCGCGCGGCAGCCCTTTCCATGATACCGACCAAGACCGGGGCCGCGTCTGCCGTGGCTCTCGTCATTCCCGAACTGAACGGGAAATTCGACGGTCTGGCCATACGGGTGCCCACACCCGATGTGTCCATAGTGGATGCTGTAATGGAAGTTGAACAGGAGACCAGTGTAATCGAGATCAACCAGGCGCTGAAAAAGGCTGCCGACCGATATCTCGGCTATTCGGAAGAACCCCTGGTCTCCATAGACTATACAGGGAATCCCCACTCATCAGTGGTTGACGCTCTCTCCACAAAGGTGATTGGAAACATGGTCAAGGTGCTCTGCTGGTACGACAATGAATGGGGCTATTCCAACCGGATGGTTGACCTGATCCTGCACATGGAAAATCAGAAACCAATATAAAATGACCAAATCTTCCCAGCCGCCTATTGACTCGGACGCCTTAAGGGCCAATCTGCTTGAGACCGCTGTCAGCGAGGTGACCATTGATCCCTCCTTTGCTCTTCTATCCGATATAGTCAAAGAGTATAAGGGTATTCACGCCAATATCGAGCAGCTGCTTTATGAAATCCATCACCCTTTCCGTAACTGGGAATTGATACTGCCCAGACTGCGCGCCTTTGTTCTGAAAAATTTTAACCATTATCATCAACACCGGGATGGTCCGGAGGCCTTTGGACGATTCTGCGATATTTTCATCTCTGCAATCGATTCCCCCCTCAAACACCCGTCCGACGAAAAGAAGTCGGCAATGGAGGCGCTCCTCGCCTATATTGAAAGGCTCGTCTCCCGCCTTGAACACGATGATCCAGCCAAGTACGAATCCGCCCTTGCCGCCTGCTTTTCAAGGCTTCTTACCCTTGATGACAATGTCACGATGTACATGGTTCAGAGCCGCCATTGCATGAAAAAAATCTGTGCCCTTCTGCTCAAAATGAGCAGAAGGGCCCGGTCAACCAATAAAATTGGATATGACCTGAAACCGGCTGCCAAACTGTTAAAAAAGATTCTGTTCCTCAATTACGGTTACTGGCTGGGCGAGGAAGATCCTCTGCCCTGGTTTTCAGAACAGTGCGGGGAGATGTGCCGAGGATGGGAGGCGGGCAGGCTGTTCAACCGAATCTCGCATCAGAGTCTGAAAGAACATTCCGATTCCCTTAAACGCATTGAGATTCAGGCTGATTCAAATGGTGAGCAACCATTGACCCTGCTTCTTGAACTGCCGTCTCATTTAGACATTGTCCGGCTTTACAGGGAGGTGCCTGAAAAGCTGGTCCAGGCAAGCCGGCAAGATGATACCGGGGTCCGGTTCGCTGAAAACCGGAGGCTGCTTTTCCTCTTCAGAATCATGGATACCTCGGGCCTCTTCCTGATCCATGAAGTGACCTGAAGAGAAAACAGTCAGGGGCTGGTCCATCTGATCCGGAAACAGAAATTTGAAGAAATCGAGAGGTTTCTACTGACAACGTTTCAGCTCTTAAAGGCAAATATAAAAAAATATTCGCACACCTCACTGCAATGCATCCAGGTCATGGGAACCGAAATCTTTGACAGGGGCAACAGCCGGCTTGTGGAGACCTTCCTGCGGGAGACCACGCGCTTTGGTTTTCAACATGCCAATGTTACTGGAGTGACCAGCGACTGGCAGCCCATTACAAACCCGGCCCATCTCGGCAATATCCGGGTATGGCTCAGTCTGATCAAACATGAGCCCAAATGGTGCGCAACCCTCTTTTCCGCCCTGATCATCAATCTCAAACTTTCCGGCACCTGCATAAAGGACACGGACCTGTTTCAGAGGGACATCACGGAACTCTTAAATCACCCTGTTGAACCGGTCTACAATCTGGTCAAACAATTTGCCAGGCTAATGCCCGTATTTTTCAACGAAATCGGCGCAGAAGGGTTTTTAAGAGACGTGTCCACGGAACTTGACGAGATTCACAAACGCCGGGATCCGCTCATCCATTTCTTAAGAAAACAGAGCCACGTGGAAAGCAGTAACCTGATTGTGGAGTTTATCGAGGCCATTTTTCAATTCTGGAGAACAAAGAATCGTGATCCCCTGACCCATTTTCTGCCGCTCGAAATTGTGACCCACATCGCAACCAAGGGTGAGTTTGTGGATGACATCCACAAACTGGTTCAAAGGGTCTTTTCCCTTGCTGAAATCGATGAGGCCCAAGACCTTTTAAAATTAAGCGATGAGAAGATAAAAAAATTCCTGGCAGACCAGGACGACATTGGACAAACCGAGATCAAAAGGTTTGGTCTGCTTGTCAGGATGTACAGACTCGTTTATCAAAAATACAACCTGGGATTTCAGCAACTTTGCCATGAACTTGAATATGGGGCTGGAACAGCTTTTCCCGAGATGAAAGGGCTTGTCAGGGAACTTCACGAATGTGACACTGTCCAGTGCTTAAAGATCCTGTTAAACCGGCTGGAGGGCCTCAAAGAGATCATCTTGAGCAGCCGGACCTTCAAGGCGCGGGAAGAAATATATCATAAACGTCATATCGGCGTGGATATTCCCTCGGTTTACGGCTGCTACCGTGAAAAAAAATTCGACGCGCTCGGACTCACATTCAGGCTTGAGAACCTTGCAAGGGTCTATCTTGAAAAACTACCCCAAACCGTAGATGTATCGTTTATCACCAGGGCCACGTTTGTCAGGATCGTCAAGTGCTTAAGGCTCTATCTAGCGGCCCTGAAAATCGACGGGATCACCAGTCGGCGGCTGGAGACCCAGCTTTCACTCCTGTCGAGTTCACTGGGGGTCAGACGATTTTCCTTTGCCCAGTACATGGACATCCTGCGAGGATTTTCAGAAGGGGTAAAGGACGTTATTTACACATATTACACCAATATTCACCAGAACAACCTATCAACAATAACCCAACAGACCGGTTTCAAAAATCTGCTGCCCAGGTACGGATCCATGCTCGCGGATCGGGATGGCAGCCGGGAAACCGCGTCTCCCGGTGATACGGAACCAGGGGACCGGATATCCAAAGAGCAGATCGAAAAACTTTCAGAATCTTTTATGCGGGATCTCATAACAGAGGCGTTCGGGCTACAGGAGCTGGATAACTTCATCACCGAAATCTACCACACACTGGAAGAACAGAAGGAGGCGCTGGACCCAAAGAGCCTGGATCTTCTGATGACCTACAACCCGGTAAAGGTTATCAGCTTTTTACATGAGCCCAATCCATGGACCCACAACCTGATTCGTCTTGGAAACAAGGGGTACAACCTGACGCTTCTGGCCTGTGACAACAAACCCGTGCCCCCGGGATTCGTCATAACAACCGAGATCTTTCGCTGCCGATCTGTTGTGAAAAACTTTTTAAGCGCTCATAACGAATTCATATCTCAGCTACGCCGGTCCATCAAAAAACTGGAAACCATGACAGGCCGCGAATACGGTAATCCTGAAAATCCGCTGCTCTTATCCGTGCGCAGCGGCGCAGCGGTTTCCACGCCCGGAATGTTGGCCACAATTCATAACGTGGGCCTGAACGAGGAGATAGTTTCCGGCTTTGCCAAGGCTTTGGGCAATCCCTATGCGGCATGGGACAATTTCCGCCGTTTCCTGCAGTCTTGGGCAATGGCCGGAGGAATGGAACGAGGCGCCTTTCAGCTCCTGATGAACCGCGCAAAAAAACAGTACCATGTGCGCAAAAAAAGCCAATTCACACCTGACCAGATGAAAAAACTGGCCCTGGAATATCGAAAAGAAATCGAGGTTTCCGGAATTATCATTCCAAACAATCCAGGGCTACAGTTGATCAGTGCGGTGGAAATGGTCTTTGATTCCTGGAACAGCCCTAAAACCCGGGAATACCTGGATCTGATGAACCTGTCCGAATCATGGGGCACGGCTGTAATTGTTCAAACCATGGTATTCGGCAATCTCGGTCAACAATCCGGAAGCGGAGTTGTGTTCACAGCCCACCCCTATCGCAGAGTCAGGCGGGTTGCCTTGTGGGGAGATTACAGCGACAATGTACAGGGAGAGGACATTGTCGGAGGTCTTGTGACCACCCATCCGATTTCAGCGGAGCAGGCTGAAATCGACGGCCGGTCTGTGGAACTTTGTCTGGAAAAGAGATTCCCGGACATCTACGAAGCCCTTCTCGCACTCTCACGAGAGCTGGTCTACGAAAAAAAATGGAATCCACAGGAAATCGAATTCACCTTTGACGGACGCACGAGCCGTAATCTCCATATCCTTCAGACCAGGGACATGATCACAATGGAGAAGAGGGAGCATCTTGATGTTTTTGAAAAGGCTGAAGACCTGAACAAACATATCCTGGGAAAAGGTATCGGAGTGTACGGCGGCGCCCTTTCAGGAAGGGCCGTTTTTACCATTGAAAACATCCGGCAGCTCCGGCAGGAAGATCCCGACACCCCCCTCATTCTGATCCGCCGGGACACGGTGCCCGAAGATATCAAGGCGATCTCCATGGCCGATGGCCTGCTAACAGCCAGAGGCGGACAGACCTCTCACGCATCAATCACAACCCTGCGCCTGAAAAAGACCTGTGTTGCAGGATGTCGTTCACTTAAAGTTATCGAGCCGGAAGAACGCTGCAAGATCAGCGGACAGACCATCCGTTTCCGAGACTGGATAAGCATAGACGGCAGAAAAGGGCTGTTCCTGAAAGGAGCCCATAAAATAAAACAGGCGGTTAGAGAAGAAATAATTTAAACGCCTAAGAGGAAGGATTAGTTATGATGAAACGGACAATCAAACTTGGTTTGTCACTGCTTCCGATTTTGTTGCTGCTTGCCTGCAGTCCACAAGCTGAAAAACAGCAGGATCTCGGTTCGCTGTTCCCGAAAAGCATCGGCGAATGGCAGCAGGTTCAGCTGATTACCGGAACCGAAGCCCTGGAAAAAATCAACAGCCTGCACGGCAAAAATATTACCGTGGAAGCTGGGGCCATTGGCAGCTACCAGGCGGCGGGAAAACGCCCGGCCATGATCTGGATTTCACGCAGCAAAACTGAGGCCCTGACCCTGGAGCAGGCTGAAGTCATGGCGGATAAAATGGTGAGCAATCCCCGTTCACCCTTTCATGATCCGAAAACCCTGAGCATCAACAAAATTAAAGTTTATACATTTCTGGGGATGGGACAGGTACACTATATTTTCTGCCGGGAACGTCTGGCATACTGGATTTCCGCCCCGCCTGCAGATGGAGAAAAACTGCTGAAAGCCTTTCAGAGATAGACGGCAACCAAGAAGGAATGGGGTCTACCTTTGCCTTTTGTTGAGTTTTCCGGCTATCTTTTCCAGGTCTTTCTGCAACGACCTGTCATTATTCTTGCGCTCTTTTATACGTTCAATTGCACTGCTTACCGTGCTGTAATTGCCCATCCCAAAATGTCCGCCGATAGTGGCAAGTTTTCCCCGGCATTGTTTACGCACCAGATAAACGGCCACATCACGGACCATATTTGCTTTGCCACGCATCGATACTAAAATCTGGTTTTTATCGACCTCAAAATAATCACAAACCGCTGCGATAACATTTTCCGGGGATGGGGCCAGCAGGCGGGATTCCGGAATCTCTTCCTGAAACCGGAGATCCTGAAATTTTTCCTTTATCCACTCCTTGAAGGAATCACCGCCCAGAACTGATGGCAGATTTTTCAATGAATAGAATCTTTCTATCTCCTCAGGCTCACCTTGGGCAACAAAATCACGATAAGCGGCGTTTCTTTTGCTTTTATTTCCGGAAAGCATGGACAATAAAAAGTCCTTATACAGCCAGTCCCATTTCTTTGCTCTGGAAACATAGCCTTGATGGCTGCTCCATATAAAATCATCCAGTCTCTTTACAAGGCGTGCCCGTAACGGGTTCCGGTGAATGTAACGTAATACTTCAAGAAGATGGCTGTCGGAATCAACAAGCACTGCCTTGTATCTGCCGCGAAACAACGGCCCGTCTTTTTTGTGGCCAC
>DAOVYS010000141.1 GCA_030635485.1 Pseudomonadota bacterium
GCAGGATCCACCTACACCATGTGCGCTCAGGTCGGCGCCACATTGACCATGATGGAAAACCGTTTCACGCCTGCCCGTTTTAAAGACGGTTATGGCCCTGTCGGCGCATGGTTCCTCCTGTTCAAGGCCAAAGTAGCCAATGCAAAAGGCGAGTACTTTGCAATGGGCGACGAAGCCAAGGAAGAACTGAAAAACTTTATGCCTTACGGTGGCTCTGCAGTAACACCGACCTGTCTGCGTAACCACCTGATGGTTAAAGAGTACAGGGCAGGCCGCGGACCTCTCATGATGGCAACCGACGTTGCCTTGAACGCTTTCCTTGACCAAAAGAAAGAGGAAGGCATGGATGAAAAATCCGTTAAGAAATTCTGGAAACACCTTGAGTCCGAGGCGTGGGAAGATTTTCTCGACATGTCCGTTGGTCAGGCCGGTCTCTGGGCCGGTACGAACACCGAGCCTGAAAAAGTCGGGTCTGAGATTATGCCTACAGAACCTTACATGCTGGGTTCTCATTCAGGTTGCTGCGGCATCTGGGTCTCCGGTCCGATGGAAGACTGGGTGCCTGACGCATACAAGTGGGGCTACAACCGTATGACCACGGTCAACGGTCTGTTCACTTCCGGCGACGGTGTTGGTGCATCCGGCCACAAGTTCTCCTCAGGCTCTCATGCAGAGGGTCGTATGTGTGCCAAGCAGATGGTCAAGTACTGCCGTGATCATGCGGACTTTAAGCCTGAACTGGCCCAGACCGCTCAGGAACTGGCTGATGAGATCTACGCTCCTGTCAGAACATATTTTGACAATGTTGGATTGAGTACCGACCAGAGGGTGAACCCCAATTATATCAAGCCCGACGCACTGATGATGCGCCTCATGAAGGCCACTGACGAGTACGGCGGCGGGGTTGCAACCTACTACATGACATCCGGCGTTATGTTGAATGTCTGTCTTGACCTGCTCAAGATGATGCGCGAAGATGCAGAGAAGATGGCTGCCGGCGATCTCCATGAGCTGATGAGGGCATGGGAGAACAACCACCGCATCTGGTGTGTTGAGTCCCATATCCGTCATATTGAGTACAGAAAAGAGAGCCGCTATCCGGGTTTTTACTACAGGGAAGATTTTCCTAATGTTGATGATGAAAATTGGAAATGCTTTGTCAACTCAACTTATGATCCCAAGACCCAGGAATGGAAATGTGAGAAGGTTGAGTGCATAAACATAGTTGAAACCGATCCTTGGCTGTAATGGTCAAAGGTTGTTTTTTATTAACAACCAGATAAATCTCCAGGCGCCGGAAGGCGTCTGGAGATTTTTTCTATCTACTTCTTTTCCGGTCCGCCCGTGATACGCGGACGGACCGGTTTTTTTTTAAGTTCCGCAGTTTGGGCTTTGCGTCCGTAGCAAGGATTCCAATGTCGAAAAACCTGAAGTCTGGAACTTGAAACCTCAATTATATTAAATAGTTGTCTAATAAATGAATGGAGGAATGGCATGACAGACGAGCACAGCGCACCTGGAGCAGGTGGAGTACTGGTCGTTGGCGGAGGTATCAGCGGGCTGACTGTTGCCCTGGAAGCCGCGGAAGTCGGAAATGATGTGTTTTTGATTGAAAAGAATCCTTATCTGGGTGGTCGTGTTGCTCAGCTCAATCAGTATTTTCCAAAGCTTTGCCCCCCTTCCTGCGGTCTTGAAATTAATTTCAAGCGGATCAAGAACAACCGGAGGATTCGCGTCTACACCATGACCGAGGTGAAGAAGGTTTCCGGGGGGCCCGGCAACTATGAAGTGGAATTAGAGACCATGCCGAGATATATCAACAGTAACTGCACTGGTTGCAATGATTGTGTCGAGGTCTGTACGGACGAGCGGGACAATGATTTCAACTTCGGCATGGACAAGACCAAGGCCGTATACCGTCCCCATGAGATGTCTTTTCCCATGAGGTATGTGCTGGACATGGATGCATGCAGCCCGGAAGTCGCGCAAAAGGTAAAGGCGGCGTGCAAGTATGATGCGGTGGACCTTGAGATGAAGCCTGAGACAGTTACATTGAATGTCGGCGCCATTGTCTGGGCCACGGGCTGGAACCCGTATGATCCCGCCAAGATGGATAACCTCAAGTTTAATGAGAGCAATGCCATTATTACAAATATGATGATGGAGCGTCTCGCCTCTCCGGGCGGCCCCACAGGCGGCAGGATCCTCCGCCCCGGGGACGACAAGGAGCCCGAGAGCTTCGCATTTGTGCAGTGCGCCGGATCAAGGGATGAGAATCATCTGGAATTCTGTTCCTATATCTGCTGCATGGCAACCATGAAACAGATAACCTATATCAGGGAGCGTTACCCTGAGGCCAAGATTTACGTCTTCTATATTGACTTGCGGACTCCTGGTAAATATGAGAAGTTTCGCGAGAAGGTCATGAACGATGAGAATACTCAGTTCATTAAGGGAAAAGTTGCCGATATCAAGATCGAGGATGATGGCGGCGTGACCGTGATTGCGGAAAATGCCATGACCGGGAATAAGGTCGAGCAGAAGGTTGACCTGGTAATTCTGGCAACCGGCATGGAACCCGCATTCAAGGAGCAGGGAGCAGCCCTGGGCCTGCAGATGGACAGCAACGGTTTTGTGATTTCTGATGCTGACCAGGGAATGATTTCCGCAGGTTGCGCCAAGAAAGCTGCTGATGTGGTGACAAGCACCCAGAGCGCAACCGCAGCAGCCTTAAAAGCCATTCAAATGTCGAGGAGGTAACGGTCAATGGATAAAAAATACGGTGCATATATATGTACAGGATGTGGTATTGGCGATGCCCTGGATATTGAGGCCCTTTCAGGAGTTGTCACCAGTGAGATGAGCATGGACTGTAAGACCCATCAGGCCCTGTGCGGATCTGAAGGCAGAGCGCTTATTGAGGGGGATATTGCAGGTGGTGTGAATACGGTCGTGATTTGTGGATGTTCTCCCCGTGTAATGGAGGATGAATTTAATTTTGGAGATGACAAGATCACGGTCAGGGGCAATATCCGTGAGCAGGTTGTATGGTGCAGGGCAGAGGATGCTGATCCCGAATATGTTCAGGAACTGGCTTCCGACTATGTGCGGATGGCCTGCACCAGGGCACAGAAAACCGATCTGCCCGAGCCGTACCAGCTTGAGGAGATGAGCAAGAAGATACTGGTAATGGGCGGCGGTGTTGCCGGTCTTACGGCAGCCACGGAGGCGGCCAAGGCAGGTTACGAGGTTACATTGGTCGAAAAGAGCGACAAGCTGGGCGGAAAAGCTCTGGAATGGCGCAAACAGCTGCCCACAAAGGCCCCCTGGACCGACCTTGAGGATCCCTCTGTGTCGGCAATGGTGAGCGAGGTAGAGGCCGCTTCAAACATAACCGTCAAGACATCAAGCGAGGTTGCGCGTATCGGAGGATCTCCGGGTAATTTTGGAGTGACCTTCAAGGCAGCGGATGAGAAGAGTGAGTGGGATGCCCCTGCCAAGGTTGCAGTTGATGAGCAGGATCTTATTGACAAAGGCGAGATGGAAGATCCCAATGCAGGACTGAAACCTTACATGGAAGAGAATCCGGATGCCGAGAAGTTCGGCGCGGTTGTTCTGGCCACCGGGTGGATTCCGGCTGACGTGTCTGAATACGCTCACCTTGGGTATGGCAAGTTCAAGAACGTTGTAACCAATGCTGAATTCGAGAAAATGGCCGGAGCCGGCAAGATAGGAAGACCGTCTGACGGCAAGTCCATTGAGAGCGTGGTCTTTGTCCAGAGCCCAGGCGCCGCGGATAATGATAACGATTTTCCATACTGTAACTCAGTGACCAGCGCGGTTGCACTTAAGCAGGCAAAATATGTGCGAGAGGATAACCCGGATGCCAAGGCATATATACTCTATCAGCATATGCGTACTCCCGGGAACATGGAGCTTTTTTACAAGGCTGCCCAAGATGATGACGGCATTTTCCTTACCAAGGGGAATGTGATGAAAGTCAGCGAAGAGAGTGACGCTTCCCTGACAGTTGCATGTGATGATACGCTGCTCAATGAAAATCTGGCAATCACGGCCGACATGGTGGTACTGGCTGCCGGTATGGTCCCGGTTACCAAGAATGAGAACTCGATCAACCTGGCCTACCGCCAGGGTCCGGCATTTTCGGATCTTGATCTGTTTGACGGTTATGCTGATTCCCATTTCGTCTGCTTCCCGTATGAAACCCGGCGGACCGGCGTTTATAACTGCGGTGGCGTAAGGAAGGCCATGACGGTTGAAGAGACCATTGATGACGCAACCGGCGCCGCGCTTAAGGCCATTCAGTGCATTGAGTCGGCTGACCGCGGCGTGGCTGTCCATCCGAGGTCCGGTGACAAGACCTATCCTGAATTTTTCTTCCAGCGCTGCACCCAGTGTAAGCGTTGTACTGAAGAATGTCCGTTCGGTGCCCTTGATGATGATGAGAAGGGCACGCCGCTGCCCAACCCGACAAGATGCCGCCGTTGTGGCACGTGTATGGGTGCATGTCCCGAGCGTATCATCGGTTTCAAGGACTACAACATCGATATGATCGGATCCATGGTCAAAATAATCGAGGTCCCGGATGACGATGAGGACAAACTGAGATTTGTCTGCTTTGTCTGCGAGAACGATGCATATCCGGCCATTGACATGGCCGGCATCAGGGGAAAGGCCATGAACAATCTGATCAGATTTATCCCTGTCCGTTGCCTTGGTTCAGTCAACATGGTATGGATCAAGGACGCACTCTCCTCCGGTTTAGACGGTGTGATGCTTCTTGGCTGCAAGTATGGCGATGACTATCAGTGCCATTTTGTTAAGGGCAGTGAAATAGCTGCCAAGCGTATGGAAAACATCGGCGAGACTCTTTCAACCCTGGGTCTGGAACCGGAACGTTGCGCGGTCCACGAGATTGCGATCACCGATTTTGACAAGGTTGGAGGCATTGTTCAGGCGTTTGTTGAAGAGATTGTTGAACTTGGTCCTAACCCATTCAAGGGTTTCTAGGTTATTTTTCGTCTGAAAGAACCATTTTTTGGACGGTTCCACTGGATTTTTTTTAGATGACAGTGTACATTCCTGTTGTTCAGACCGCCCGGTCTGAACAACAGGTTTTATTCAAATCTGTTTATGATGTATTAATTAAGTTTTCATCGGTGGTCTTTAATACCTGAGTTTGACAGAATGGAGGCGTGATATGGCGGAACAATTGAAGGTAGAACCTGATTTGAAATTTATTCAATATCTGAAGAGTGCCGGTGGCGACACCTTGAAGAAGTGTTTTCAGTGTGCGACCTGTTCAGCGGTCTGTCCTCTGGCATCGGATGAGAAACCTTTTCCCAGGAAGGAAATGATCTGGGCGCAGTGGGGCATGAAGGACCGGCTGATTGCCGATCCTGATATCCTGCTTTGTCATCAGTGCGGCGATTGCAGCGCCTATTGCCCAAGGGGCGCCAAGCCCGGCGAAGTGCTGGGTGCGATCAGGTCGTATGTCTACACCCATTACGGGTTTCCTCAAGGTCTTGCCAAGTTGACCTCCAGCGTAAAGAACCTGCCGGTCCTGATCGGCGGCCCTGCGGGAGTTATTCTGGTTGCCATGGCTATTTCCGGTGGTTTCCATATCCCTGACCCAGAGACCTTTAAGGCTGTCGGTTTTGGCCATTTTTTCGGTCACTGGGATTGGCGCTGGTTTTCAAAGAATGTTCTTTTTATTGACTTGATTTTCTGCTCAGCCTTTTTCTTTGCCGCCTATGCGTCATTCAAGGGAATTTCAGCTATGTGGAAGAAAATGTCCGCAGGGCTTCAGGTGGATCAGAATTTCAGGCCGTCCGTCTATCAATACGTGGTGGATTTTTTCTGGCCGGCCGTTGTTGAGACTGTTCAGCACAAACGTTTTGAGCTGTGTGGAACGAATCATGATCGTATACGTGGACATATGCCTCTTATGCTTTCCTTTATAGGTCTTGCGGCCGTGACCGGCTATTCTTTGCTCAGGAAAGACGTTGTGGGAATATTTATTCCCAGCCTTCACGGGCCTATTCCTCTGATGGATCCGTTCAAGTTGTTGGCAAACGTGAGCGCGATCGCCTTTATCTTCGGTATCCTGGTCCTGTGGAACAACAGATCAAAGTCGGAGAGAGAGGCGGGGGTTAAAGCGAATTTTTACGATTGGTTCCTGATCGGAGAAATGGCTGCCGTCGGTCTGACCGGACTCGGTGCAGAGGTTGCGAGGCTGGTGGCTGTTCCCGGATTGGCCTATATTTTCTATTATATGCATCTCGTGTCGGTTTTGATGCTTTTCCTCTACATGCCTTACACAAAATTCGCTCATCTCATATACCGCACTGCCGCCATGGCATTTGAGAAGTACAGGGAGAGCGGTTTCGTGACACAAAAGCAAGAAGACTAAGCAAGATAAATCTGTTTTGAAGAGTTATAGCGGCACTGTTTGACTGCAGTGCCGCTTTTTTTCTTTGTTGCCTTTCAAGAGACAGCGGGCATTGTGGGTGAGACCCCGTTGCAACGGCAGTTTTTACAGATTCTAGGGGGGGAGGTAAAGGCTTTATTGGTGCTGGTGAACGGGGTACGTTTTGGTGTGTTTGTGTGTCACAGTCTGTGACAGGCCTCCGCGAGATGGATTTTTTACGACCTGATAAATTAAAAAAATATTTAGTTGCTGTATGGTCGGAAATCAGTTATATTCTCCCGTTTCGCTGGCGTAGCTCAATTGGCAGAGCAGCTGATTTGTAATCAGCAGGTTGCGGGTTCAAGTCCCATCGCCAGCTCCAGGAGTGAGTCTCATTTGCAGGTTGATTTGCAGGTCGGAAATTGTGATATTTGGACCGGTAAAATCCTAGGAGGTTGTCC
>DAOVYS010000130.1 GCA_030635485.1 Pseudomonadota bacterium
CTCGCTTGCGGCCTTTTCGAAATCGCCGCGCTTGAAATAGACCCAGCCAAGACTGTCACGAATAAAGCCGTCAGTCGGTCTTAATACAACAGCCTTCTTTATATACCGAAGAGCCGTGTCAAGATTAATTCCCTTGTCCGCCCATACATATCCCACGTAATTCAAGGCAAATGGATCTTCCGGAGTAAGGGCCAGCACCTTTTCCATACTTTCCACGGCCCCGTCCATCTCGCCTATACGATCCAGCAACATGCCGTACTCAAAAAACACCTTCGGATTGTCAGGAAATTTAGCTATAGCCTCCTTAAACAGATCGTTGGCCAATTCCAGCTTTTCCTGTTTTACATAAAGCGACGCCAGGACCACATAGAAACTCAACTCCCGGGCATCTTCATTTTCGATATTTTCCTTGAGAAGCCCCTCTGCGCCTGAAAAATCATTCTCATCCTGCATCATCCTGGCACGCAACAGTACAGAGTCTTCGTACACCTCCCCTGATGGCTTTATTTTCTTAAGCAGTTTCTCTGCCTCACCTCTGTTGCCATTTTCATATTGGGCAAGAGCAAGTAAATAATGGGCCGTCTCCAGTTCAGGGTCATCCTTAACCATTCGAGAAAAAAGTTCAACAGCCTCATCATGCCTCCCGGTTTCCAGATATATTCGGCCGATGGTAAAATCGACCTTCCGGACCTCTTTTGTGTATTCCCGAAGCTCCTTAAGTTCCTCCACGGCTCGATCCGACTCGTCCGTTTTAAGAAGAATACTGATAAGACGCCGCCTTGCGATGTCATCATGCTGATCATCATCTAACAGATATTGATAGAGTTTCATGGCTTCATCGTAACGTTCCAGGAACTCCAGCACTGCAGCCAGGCGCAATCTTGCCCGCTTATTGTCCACGTCATCTTCAAGTATGCGGCGATACATCTCTATTGCCTGTTCGTGATGTTCCAGATATTCAAGGAGTTCACCGGCATCAAGAGCCAACGAGACCGACCAGTTGAGTGCAAGAGCCTCTTTTATTGCATCGAGGGCCTTGTCAAAATAACGTAATTCCCTGTAAAGAATCGACAAGTAGTGATAGCCGAGATAAGCGTCTGTTTTTGACTTGACCAGACTTTTGAGAACCTTTTCAGCCTCTCCGTACTCGCCCTTCTGAACATACAGTGAACTGAGCATCAGCAAGGCGCTTACATTGCAGGATTCTATATCAAGAATGCTCTCTGCAACCTCTACCGCCGACTTGATTTCCCCGACAGCGGAATAGAGTCTGGCAAGCAGAATTCTGGCCTTGATATCATTGGGATCTATGGAGATAATTTCCCTGACCCATTCCATTGCCTGCTGCTTCCTGTCGGTCTTGACCAGAAGCACTGCCAGTTTCCACATCACATGTTTGGCTGTAACATCACATACCAACGCCTTTTCGTACGCCTCCACAGCCTCATCATAACGACGTTCGTGCTCTGTCGAAGTGCCCCATAAATAATAAAAATAGGAACAGGCCGTATCAACGGACTCGTTGCAACTACTGAAACAATCGTCGGATTGTTGTTCCTGGTTCGTACGGAATCCACCTGTACAGGCTGAACATAACCATAACAGACAAATTCCCAACCAGATCATTCGATTCATTAAATGCACCATGAAGGAGTCAAGGGATCGGGGGTCAGGGGTCAGCAAAAACAACAGAAAAAACCACTCCGTTATCCTGGCCCCCGATCCCTGGTCCCTGATCCCTGACCCTCAAAAGGGCTATTTATGGACGGACACTGACTTGCAACATGTAAACCCGCAACACGCAACAAAAGCGTCAACCCGCCTATTTTATTTTATCCAATCCCAAGACAGTCAGCCCAAGGGCCAGCAGGGGAGCAATGAGAACCGTGCCGACAAGCAGGCTCTGCTTCTGAAACCATGGGTCATTCAATAATTCAACGATCTCGCCTGGAATTGAGGCGATCAGAAAACGGCTCAAAACAAAAAACAGCGTAATCCCTATGACCCCCAGAACCACTTCGGCAATAATCAATCTACTCACAAAAAACTTAAAGCCCTTTAGAAACATATGCATCTTGACCATCCGGACATACATGGGCTTGATTTTATTGAGTTCATGTATTGCGACATTAAACAGTTCCTCGCCCTGTTTACAAGACTTCGGCTTATTGCTATTCACCAGGTCCCTGGCACGAGTCAATTTCTTTTTAGAGCCTATCAGACTGTTTAAAAATGACTTAAACATGGATTTAAAGGGATACGATTTCCAGTAATTGTCATACGCCACCCATCTGGAAATTGCCCTGTCAATTTTTTCCTTCAGCTCTTGAATCCTCTCTTGCATGATCCGTTGACACGAAAACGAGAGAGCCTTGGATCTTTCAAACACATCGTAAACATCGTAATAGCTTTTGCGGTCGTATTGTTTTACCAGATTGCCGAGTATCTGAAAATTCGCCTGCACCGACTGGTCACTCTCGCCGGCCAATGATTTCAAAGAATCACAGTCCGACCGTGCTATGGCCAGATTTTCACGGGCATTGCCCTTGAGCCCATCAAACCTGGCGGACAACATATCCTCGACCATACCATGAATCGGTATCAACACAGGATCCATGAGCGCGATCATGAAATATTCTCTGCTATCCAGAACCAATGATTGTAGCTGATTAAACACATTTTCGCCATGACCTTCTCTCACGGTTATCTGAATTTTTCTGTAACCGGCCTCAAAAGATCCAGGGTCCTTATTTAGTATCTCCCTGACCGCGTCCGTCCCCCTCCATAGATTATCGGAAAGATCGTAAAATCTTGAAAGCAGAAGATTAATATAAATCTGCTTTTGATCCGAGTCAGCCATAATCTTGGCCCGTTCCAGAAAATCCTGAAAATCCCGCTCACGTCCCAGCTCCAGAGACAAAAAAGCCCGGCCGATAGCAGCATAAAATTTTTTCCCTTTATTCTTGGATAACTCCTCTTCAAAGAGTTTCCCCGCCTGAGCATACTGACCCACCCGAAGGCAATCCAGACCCATATGAAGAGTTCGGCTGTCGATGTTCATCTTGTCGGTCCTGAGTACATGATGCCAGCTGGAATATGCGGTAAAGGCCGAATGCCACAGAAAACGCGGCTGATAAATCCTGAACATGTCAAAATAGGCAATAAAAACCTGAAGGGCCGGGTCCTTGCGGATCTGAGAAGGGCTTACCCCGGAGGAAAGAATCTTCCGAATCCGCGATGGATCGGAAAAAATCTGTCTAAACACGCGCGCCAGGGCAGGGAAAGGAAGGTAACCCGCTTCGTCCAGTCCGTTCATCTCCATTGTGAGCAACTTGCTGGGGCAAGACTGCGGCTCATGACTGTTCATCCCGCAATAGAAACATTCCGCTTTTCTACCCCCTACGACGAGTTCCCGGCACGGAAACAGACTTTCCATCTTCATGGAAGACTTATCCTTAATTTCAAGCCTGAAGAGCCCTTCTCCTTCACTTTCAAAAAAATGTGGGGGCAGCTTTCTCCCAGCCATAAGCTGATCCCAACGATTTTTTAACGGCCGTGACACATAGGGTAACTCTGTCTGCAACATATCCCAGATGTCGGACGTAATTTCACGTACAGGTAAAGTCCCCCTCGATTCTTCCAAGTGAAAAATTACCTGAACAGGAACAGGACCTAAGGATTCTTTCCAGCCCAGGTCTTTTTTGACTCTTTCAAGGCCTTCAAAGAGAGAAGAAAAGGCGTTATAGGGGTGGGTGTAAGTAAAAAGAAGCAGCTCATCACTGCTGTCTTTGTCCTCGATCCCCGTACGTTGAAGGTGAGCACGAAGTCCATAAAGGAATTTCAACCAGCTGTCGCCGACCAAACGTTTCCCTTTATGTGAAAGGGCTCGCACCGCCAAGAGTATGGACAAATTTTTAGCCATAAATCCTGAATCACTTTTAAGGTTGATATGCTCGCAAAAAATCAAGGCCATCTTGAATAATTGTCTTTTCGTCCGATCTCGGCGTCACAGCAAAAATAAAAAATGCTCACATATACCTAATATGCGGAGTTTATACCCGAATGGGTGCTTTTTCATTTTCACTGTTCCTTGACCTCAAACGAAAATCCTGAATTATTCAAGATACCCTCAAATGACTTTTTTGCGAAACGGATAATATCAAACTAAGATTCTACCCAATCTTGTCGAGAATCTCCCTGGCCATCTTATTTTTCGGATCAATCCTGACGACCTTTGCCGCCCACTTGTCCGCCCTCATGGGAATTCCCATATCAATATACGCCCTTGACAGATACAGCATCAATTCGACATCTTCTTCACTCTTGCCCACCGCCTTTTCAAGAATCGTGGTAGCTTCGCTGATACTGCCTTCATGGTACAATGAGATGCCGAGAAGCCTGTTCAAATAAAAACGCTCGGGATCTTGCTTTAAGATTTCACGATAAATACGGACTGCCAAAACAAACAACTCGTTTTTCATGCATATCTCTGCAATATCCTCTTTAAGGTCAAAATCATCGGTCAGATTGCGCATAACCAATTTAAACACCTTTTCCGCCTCCGCCTTCTTGTTATTCTCAAGTAGGAGCTTTGCAAATTTTATCGCGCGATCGAAATGTCTGGGACTGATCTCCATTGCTCTTGTATAGCTTTCCATCGCCTCATTGATTTTCCCCAATTTGCAATATATCTGCCCCATATGATGAAAAGAGGTCACATCAATCCTGTTGATGCTTGTAGCTTTTTGAAACGCTGCCAGCGACTTGCTGTAGTTGCCACGTTTCAGAAATATCATGCCAAGTTCCCGATAGGGACGTGACGATCTCGGGTTTACCGCAATAGCCTGCGTCAACTCCACGGCCGCCTTATCAAAATCTCCCGCCTCCGCGAGATCTCTGGCTTTTTTAAGGTGGGCGGCAAAAGGGGAGGGATTATTCGCATTATTGAGTAATTCCTTGATCTTCTGCTCAAGAGATCCGGTGACAAAAGGCTTTGTAAGATATCCATCAACCTCGTGTTCAGCAGCTTCAGCAACCACTCCGATATTCGCATTGGCAGTGATCATCAGAAACGGGACATCCCTCCACTTTTTGCTGGCGCGCAACTTATTCAGCAACTCCGTACCGCTCATCACCGGCATATTGTAATCGGAAATTATAAAATCGATCGGAGAGTCACCTGTATCGATGAAAGACCATGCCTCCCGGCCATTCACGGCCTCAAAATAGTGTTTCCCAAATTTTATCAATTTCAGCATGGCGCGGATGGAACGACGCATATTGTCCATATCATCCACGATGAGAAAATTCATATCATCAGGCTTTTTCATCAGACCCCTACACCCTTAATAATTCCTAATTCGTAATTATTAATTGGGAATTGTATCACCCTTACTACAAAGGAAGTGAAAAACAAAAACGACTCCCATCTTCATCACTACTTTCAACCCCGATTCCCCCCCTATGGACCTCAACGGCCAGCTTACAAAAATGCAGCCCAAGACCTGTGCCTACCAACGAATCTTGTTTGCTGGACAGTCTGGCATATTTTTCAAATATCCTCTCCTGCTCAAAAGCAGGTATTCCAGGCCCCTGGTCTTTGACAAAAAACTCCAACCTCTTCTTGCCTGGCACCTTCCGGCATCCAACGACAATGGCGGTTCCGGTCGAAGAATGTCCAAGACCGTTTGTCACCAGATTCTGAAGCACCCGTAAAATGAGGGTCCTGTCCAGTTGTATATTCGGCAATTCGTCATCAGGCGGCAGGTCCATAGACAGTTGAACGTCCCTGATTTTTGCCAGCCCTTTGACGCTGCTTATACTTTCCTCAAGCAACAGCCTCGGGTTGACGTCTTCTTTGAGCAGCTGCATCTTGCCATCGCTGATCCTGTCAACATCAACAAGGTTTGAAATCATGCGTACCGCACGATCACACCCGATCTGGCCGGACTCTAAAAATTCTCTGTTCTCATCGGAGATCGAATATGACAGGATGTCCAGGTTTGCCACTACCTCGGACAACGGCGCCTTGAGATCATGGACCAACATTCGCGAGAGTTCCGCACGAAGTTCCTCCTGACGCCTGAGTTCCTTGTTCCGTTTTTTCAAAATACTCTTCTGTTTTTTCAGCTCAAGAGTCATATTCTGCTGAAGCAGCAGCGATACAATCAGACTGCTGAACTCAAGGAGATAAGCTATGTCTTCTTTAAGCAAGTCCTTGCTTCCTGATTTGTCCGTAACATTGAATACGCCGACAACGCGATTTTTATGCAGAATAGGCACTGACAACAGCGACAAGGTCTTGTACGTCTCCCCTTCCCGTTTCTCGAAACGAGCGTCCTTGGAAATGTCCGGAATAAAAATCGGTGTGCCTGATTTAGCAACCCACGCCGCAATAGAGTTGTCTTCAATCGATTGTTCCATCCCGACAATCTCCGATCTGGTTGCAGCCCGTACAATAAGCCGTTTACCTTTTTCAAGCACCATGATGGAGCCCTGCTCAACATTTAGATATTCAAGCACGATGTTGAGCACCTTATCCATCCGCTGGCCATACCCCTGCCTGGCATTAATAAGCCGGACAATCCGGATCAAACTCATTAAAAGGTTAAAAACCATCTCCGGATCCGCCTTCAAGTCTATAGACTCCGTAACATCATAATCTTTCATCAAGCTCACCGTTTTACTTATGAGGAGTTAAGTGTCTAAAAAATTACCGGATAGACAGCAAACTATCACGGGGCAAGGGGTCAACCATTGTTTAGTTGCCTTGCCCCACCCCGTCACTGGTTACGTTCAATAATGCTATACAGTATATATTATTTTGACCCTTGATGTTCATTATTTTTTCAAAATGGAACAGGATAAACATATACTTCGATTCAGAAGGTGACTGCCAGGGGGAAAAGGCCGAAGATGGGAAATTGGTGAGAAGAGGGATGGGAAAAACCGCCGAATCGCAGTAATAGTTTCACCGGGGGCGCAGATGCACGTGATCGCAGTGGGCGTATTAGCCCTGCCCTTTACCCATAAATACTGTATTGGTAAAACCCCGAAGGGGTGAAGGCGTATAGCCGGTGTGCTTCAGCCACCGGTAACGGATAACCCAAACATATCAGTCCTGTAGGGACGGCGTTTTGAGGGGGGGATGCCACGAAAATGCATCGTCCCTTCAGGACGATCCCCTCTATACACCCATACCGGTGGCTGAAGCACACCGGCTATACGCCATTTCCCCTTTGGGGAATAAAATTATCCAGGCACTGACTTATGGGTAAAGGGCAGATCTACCCTTACTATGCCGCACACTGCAGCGAACGCGTGCAGCTGCGCCGCTGGTGAAACTATTACTCCCATTCAATCGTGCTGGGGGGCTTAGAAGATACATCAAATACAACCCTGTTTACAC
>DAOVYS010000116.1 GCA_030635485.1 Pseudomonadota bacterium
GGGATGGTCTCCCATAACAGGATGATCGCCGGTAAGTGCGAGAACATTTTGAACACCAAGAACCCAAGCGCTGAGCAGATCGGACTGAAGGGCTAACCTATTCCGATCTCGACAGGTAAGCTGAAGTATGGGATCAATTCCCAAATCTCTTAACAGATGGCTACAGGCCAGAGAGCCGAGACGCATAACCGAACTCTGCTGGTCTGTAACATTAATTGCATCAACTCTTTTTTTTACAGCGGAGGCATCTTCCAGCAATTGGGCTGTTTCCGTCCCTTTGACCGGTCCGATCTCCGCGGTAACAAGAAATTTGCCTGATTCTAAAGCTTGCCTGAAATCCATTGTGTCAACAATCCTGCAAATACTCTTATACTAAGAGTTGTAGTCGCGAATCTTTCTTAACCACCCTGCGAGGATGAATTCTGGTCCCGGACTTAGGCGCTTCGTCTTTTAAATAGTGAACTAGATTCAATCTGTTAAGGCTATAGTATATCTCCTGCCATACGCATGGAACATCTTTTGAAATTTCACACTTCCCATCCTTGGAGCCGCCACATGGACCATTGAGAAGTCCTTTGGCGCATCGAGTTACAGGACATATGCCACCTGTTCTCCAGAGAATGCAGTTTCCGCAGGCCATACAGGTTTCATTCCAGACCCCATTTTCATCTTTAGCGCCGATAAACCGGGTATTTAAGGCCGGCAACACATGTATATCCGGAAACTGCCTTGCCAACATCTGCACACCGTTGCCACACCCCATGGAAAGAACGGCTTTAAAACCCCGTACCTTATCCTGCAGACGTTCAATGAATTTTATAGAACACTGCCGCGGAATCGTGGTCTTTTCAACGATCAAATCCTCTCTTTCAGCCACAAGGTCTTTCGCCAGTCTTTCAACCTCTTTTTGTCCGCCCGCGGAACAGTCTGCCATACATGTATTGCATCCCACAACAAGAATTTCATCATATGGTGCGACCATCTCAAGAACTTCCGCAAGTTCCTTTGGTTCAGCAACAATCATTGAATCACTCCAGGGTCCTATTGCGCGTAACCGTTCGCCAGGGGTACGAACTTACAGGACCCCCCCCGGTGTGTAAGCGTTTACCAGTGCCCCAGGCTTAATGTGCGCCCGAAGGAAGTGCCCTTGGGGTGCTGGTGAACGCTTACTATTGCGCCATGGGTAAGGTGACAATAAATGTGGTGCCTTTGTCCTTTTCGCTATCTACATAAATTGACCCATTATGCAGATCAACTACTCGCTTGACGATTGAAAGGCCCAGGCCTGACCCGGCTATATGAGTGGTTGATTCCGACTTGATACGATAAAATTTTTCAAAGATGCGTTTGATCTCAGTCCGTGGAATGCCGATTCCGGTATCTACTACCTTTATGCGAACATCGTCAGCACTCTTGTACATGTCTATGGTCACCTGTCCGCCGTCCGGAGTATATTTAATCGCATTACTGAACAAATTGACAAAAACGGCCTCTATTCCGTTCTTATCCCCGATGATATACGGCAAATTGTCAACCACATTGGTCTTAATGGTGATATGCTTATCCTCGGCCATTATATCCATCAGATCAATGGTACGCTCCAATATTTCCGTAAGATTCAGGGGTGTTATCTGCAACAGGACCCTGTCTTCCTCAAGACGTTGAAAATCGAGAAGGTCACTGACAAGCGCTATCATCCCTTTTGTTTTGTCCTTGGCCTTGGAAAGCAGGCTTTTCTGCTTTTCGGTAAGATCGCCGGCCAGACCGTCCAATACGACTGAAAGCTGCATCAGCATAGCGCTTAAAGGAGCTTTGAGTTGATGGGAGACCATAAAGATAAAATCATCCTTTAAAGAATCCATGCCTGTGATGGCCATAACATCATGAGTAAGGGCCACCGTCCCCACATGCGTTCCGTCTCTGTTAATCACAGGGTTAATATGAACCCGCAGACGTTTTTCATCCGCTTCCATCAGGCAGACCTGCTGATGTCCCATGTGAACCGCGGAAGATCCCGCTTCGTGACTGCTGACGAGAAGTTTTTGAAGTCTCTTGTATTTCACTAATTGCTGCACAGGCTTACCCAGTATTTCATCCCTGGATATGTCAAACATGTCAGCCGCCTTGGAATTACAAAACATAAGATTGTTATCCAGATCCGTGACCAGAATTCCATCCGCAATGCTGTCAAAAATAGCTCGCATGTTCTCCGTTCCAGGATCATGAATCGATTTTCGCTTATGTTTTAATTTTTTCAGTTCCCGCGTTAGTGATATTCTCTCTATGGCCCTGTCTATCTTGGTCCAGAATCGCTTGGTAGTGAATGTTTTTCGTATACAGTCGTATGCTCCGGCATCCATGGCCTCAATAGATTCTTCACCACAATCCGCAGACATGACAAAAACAAGAATTTCATATTTCGGCTTCCTCAAGGTCTTTATAAGAGGCCAGGCGCCCAACTTCGGGAGCTCAAGGGAAATCAATGCCAGGTCAATAATGTCTGATTTTTTCTGGATACTGGCAAATGCCTCTTCACGGCTCTCAACCGGAATAACATTATGGCCCCGTTTTTCAAGGAGTGAGGTCACCTTGCTAAGTATGGCAATATCGTTTTCAACGACCAATATGTTCAGTGAAGGCGCCATAAATATATCACTATGTCGAGGATCTGATCAGATCTTCAACCCGTTTTACCAATTCGGCGGATTCCACAGGCTTGGCAATATAATCATCAGCCTCGGTCATCAGACCCATTTGCTTGGTATAAGAAGTCTTAAACATGACCTGATCGACCGCGGTGAGAAGAATGACGGGTATCCGGCATAATTTTGGATCCGCCTTAAGAACAACACAGACATCGTATCCATTCATTTCAGGCATCATAACATCCAGGATCACAAGGTCAGGATTCACACTCCTGGCCTTTTCCAGGCCCTCCTTGCCGTCATGAGCCAGAACAACTTCATAATCTTTACTCTCAAGAAGGATCTTTACCGCCCCGGCAAAATCAATGTCGTCATCCACCATCAGAATTTTTTTCACGACAGAACCTCATTCCACATAGCGCGGGTTGTGAAAAACTATGTTCAGGAGCGTTTTTTGAGTATACTTTCAACACGCTCTATCAAGATAGGACCTTCCACCGGTTTCTCAACGTAATCATCCACATCGAGCTGTACTCCGGTCTCCAGTTCATAACGGCGCTGGCTGACACCTTGTCGTATGGAGCTTAAGATAATGATCGGAATTTTGGCATACTTGGCCAGCCTCGGGTCTTTTAGCGCCTTACACACCTCAAAACCATCCATTCTAGGCATAAGAAGATCAAGAATGAGCAGATCCGGCTTCTCTTCCTTTAAGCGCACTAAACATTCTTCACCGTCACATGCGGTAACGATCGTATAACCGGCGGCATCGAGTATCATCTCCAGGGTTTCACGCATATCCGGATCATCGTCCACTACCAGAATCTTTGCACTTGTCCCCATATCATCCTCCTTATTAAAATCCAAATATCGTTAAATAGTTGAGCGGGGAAATAACCATCATTAATTTAAAATATTATAATCAGTTAACCAATCAACCACTTAACAAGGTCTGGAATCACAACAAGTTATGATACTTACAGTATCGGTCTCGGCATCAGACCCGCCTCTTCGGCAATGCGCGGCACAATGTCTTCCCAGGCAATAGCCATGATATGAACGCCATGGACTCCGTCCACCTCTTTGAGTTGTTCAATTGTTTCAAGGGCGATCTTTACGCCTTCTTCCTTGGCATCCTTGGCCCCTTGCATACGTTTTACCAATTCATCAGGCACGCTTATGCCGGCAACGTTTTTTGCCATGTAGCGCGCCATACCTACCGATTTAATAGGAATGATGCCGCCCAGAATATGCACCTTTTGATCCAGCCCCTCATCACAGACTATGGTCATCCAACGCGAAAATTTATCCATATCAAATATACCTTGAGTCTGAATAAAATCAGCGCCTGCTTTAATTTTCTTGGCCAGTCGTCTGACCCTGAATTCAAAAGGATCGGCAAATGGATTGGCAGCCGCTCCGATGTACAAAGGCACATCCCCTGAAATATCTTCTCCGTTTAAAAACTTATGTTCATCCCTCATGGTCTTGACCAGTTGAATGAATTGTATGGAATCTATATCATAGACCCCTTTGGCCGAGGGGTGGTTACCGAAACTCTGATGATCCCCTGAAAGACATAGTATATTTCGGATTCCCAATGCTACCGCGCCCAGGATATCGCTCTGAATGGCGATACGGTTACGATCGCGCACAACCATCTGCATAATCGGTTCAACGTCCATTCCTTTTAAGAGAACACAACCGCTAATACTCGACATCCTTACAATAGCCGTCTGATTATCCGTAACATTCAATGCGTCACAGCAGGTTTTGAGGATATCTCCCTTGCGTTTGACAGCCGCTGCTGAAGTTCCCTTTGGCGGCCCGGCTTCAGCCGTCAGAGCAAACTGTCCGCTTGACAAAACCTTTTCTAAATTACTGCCTGACTTCATATCGTGGAATCCCCATGGATAATTTACTATGTTTTCCTGCTAGGCTTTTTTCTGATGGCCACATATTCTCAGACAACGGTCGGCTTCATATTTTGCCTGCTGTTCATCAAAGCCGCGATCAAACTCAACAAACCTGCCCTTACGCTCTGAAACTGAAAGACGCGGCGGCTTCTGCCTGTCCATATGTTCCGTGCCGGACGGTTCGTAATTGATCCCCTGCCACTCAAAAGGACGATCTCCCTTTATGTCTTGTCCGGTAAGATAGCGGTCAATCGATACGGCAGCCTCCTTTCCCGAGGCAACAGCCTCTACCACGGAGCGTGGGCCATAAGAAGCGTCACCGCCGACAAAAAGTCCGTCAACATTGGTTTCAAAGGTGGAATAATCTTTTACTACCGGGCCTCTAGGTGAGGTCTCAAGTTCAGGAACACCCTCGGTAAAAGACATATCAACGGCCTGACCGATAGTGAGCAGAACCGTATCAGCCTCCAGGGTCATAAGTTCGGATTCATCATACTGTGGGTTAAAACGGTGATTTTCATCAAAGACCGCTGTACAACGTTTGAATTCCAGCCCTTTAAGGTTTCCATCTTTCCCGATAAAACGTCTGGGCCCCCAGCTGGGGTTGATGATTATTCCTTCGTCCTCCGCATCCTTGATTTCATAGTCCCAGGCAGGCATCTCTTCGCGACTCTCAAGACATGCCATCTGCACCTCTTTCGCGCCTGCTCTTAAAGCAGTAAGCGCCACGTCGATCGCCACATTGCCGCCGCCTATTACTATTGTCTTTTTGCCGATAACAATCTCTTGCTTAAGGGCGACCTTTTTAAGAAATTCAATGCCGTGAATAATATTGGGCAGGTCCTCCCCTTCCACGTTCAAACTTCTGCTGACATGAAGCCCGACAGCAATAAAAAAGGCTTTATAACCATCTTTTTTAAGACTTTCGATCGTTATGTCTTTGCCGAACGTGACACCGGTTCTGATCTCCACACCCATGTCGACAATGGTCTGTATCTCAGCCTCAAGGATCTCTCGCGGCAGGCGGTACGATGGGATTCCAACAGCCATCATTCCGCCGGCAACCGGCAGTTTGTCAAAGACTGTTACGGAATACCCCTTAACAGCCAATTGATTTGCAGCGCTCAGACCGGCCGGACCGGCTCCGATAACTGCTACTTTCTCATCTCTTTTTTCTCCGACTTCCGGGACATACCGGATCTCTTCCATAAGGTCACGGTCAGCAAGAAAACGTTTCAAGTATTCAATGGCGATCGGCTCATCCACATTGCCGCGATTGCATTTTGCTTCACATGGATGGTGGCACACACGACCACATATGCCTGGAAAGGGCATCTGTTCCTTGATCAGTTTAAGCCCGTCTCTGTATCTTCCGGCTGCGATCATACCCACAAATCCGGGAATACTGATATGGGCGGGGCAGGCCGCTTTGCATGGGCCGGCGCCGAATATTTCATAGGCATCTTCAGGTATGCGGTTCTCCCTGACAGCAATCTTTCTGAGCGCATCTGAAATACCGTCAAACGGCACGTTCTGCGGACAGGATATTCTGCAGGTCTCACAATGAGAACAATACCATAAGGCATTTGAGCTAAGGACCCGGTCTTTGAGTCCCAGCAGAATCATGTGTATGATTTTTCTGGGATCATATTCATCCGGAAAGGCGCTACTGACGGGACAGACGGCGGTGCACGTTCCGCATGCGAAACAGCGCAGAATATGTTCGCCTCCCGGGATGGCGGCTACTTCAAATTTAAATTTTGCATCCAAGTCATTACTGCTTATTGTCATGTAAACACCCTTTTAAAATTACGAATTAGGAATTATGAATTAGGATTTGCCTGTAAAAAAATGATTTTGTGTTCAAAACAACAAGATTCGTAATTTTTAATTCGTAATTGCTCAGTCGGTTGGGGCCAGGGTCCAGCGCCCCTCACTCTCGGATACATGTCCCTTTTTCCCCAGTTTGTTCAAAAAACCGTCGATTTCTTCAGCGGTCAGGTTCACTTTTCCCGCCAGGTCGTCCAAACTCAATGGCCCTTGTTCAAGCCGAACAAGTATCTCCTGTGAACCGACTTCCGATTTTACGATACCTGCCAGTTTTTCTTCGACCTTCTGTTTGATGACATCAGCGCTGTAATCGCCTTCCGCGCTGAAACCCTTGGTCAGTGCCCTCAATCTTGGCTTTACCTTCAGAGCCGCGGATGCTGAACTTGCGGCACGAAGTTTTAAGAGCAACTCATCCCTGTCCGTTCCCTCAGCCTGACCAAGCGGACCCATTTCCTTTATCTTTTTTGTAAAGGTGGTGATGAGTTCCGTAAAACGCGGGGCCTCGGCTGCAGAAGCCCATTCAAGACTGAAACGCTCAGGATCAACCCCGCTGCTCTTTAGAATCTCGCGGATCAGCTCCTCGGTTATCATTGCATCGTAATTACCAACCTGGTAATGACATTCGCCAAGGTGTCAGCCACCGGCGAATATTCCGTCCGCCCCTGAGGCAAAGCCCTCGATAATGAAAACAGGGTCAATCCGGCCCGTGCACATTATTCTGATGGTTCGCAGGTTCGGCGGATACTGAAATCGGCTTACACCAGCCGAGTCTGCTGCCGCATAGCAGCACCAATTGCAAAGGAAACCAAGTATTTTCGGCTTGAACGAATCCTGATTCATTCTATTCCCTCTCTCCAAACGCCCGTATCTGGGCCATTATTTCTTCATTAGTAAAGCCTCCCATGGAGATGGCCATGGTTGGGCAATGCGATGCGCAGATACCGCAACCCTTGCATGAGGCAGTGATGGTTTCAGCCTTCTTTTTCTTATCGACTTTGGTGATTACAATAGCCTTGTATGGGCACAGACTCTCACAAATTCCGCAACCGATGCATTTTTCTTTATTCACATTGGAAACAATCGGTTCCACGGAAACCGAACCCTTTGCCAGGGGGATACAGGCCTTACAGGCCGCAGCCTTTGCCTGGCTGATGGATTCATCAATCGGTTTCGGAGAGTGGGCAAGCCCGCATACGTATATGCCGTCAACCGCCATTTCAACAGGTCGCAGTTTGACATGGGCCTCCAGGAAAAACTTGTCCTGAGTAAGAGGCACCTTTAAAAGTTTTGCCAAATCCTCAACCGGATGAGGGACAATGCCGACACTTAAGGCCAGGATATCCGGCTGAAGTCTTATCTTTTCGTCCAGCAGGCTATCCATGAATTCAACATATATCTTGTCGTTGTCCTGTGTAACTGTCGGAGGATTTTCAGTGTCGTAGTCAATGAATATCACTCCCTTTTCCCTGGCCTCGCGATAATAGTCCTCTTTAAAGCCATAGGTCCGCATGTCTCTGTAAAGCACAAATACATTGGCTTCGGGATTTATCTCTTTTAGAGTCAATGCATTTTTTATCGCTTCCGTGCAACAAATCTTGCTGCAATAGCTGAGATCATCACCCCGTGAGCCCGCACACTGAATCATTAC
>DAOVYS010000183.1 GCA_030635485.1 Pseudomonadota bacterium
TGATAGACCTGGGGAATCTGAGAGCCGTCTATGATTTCAATTTTATTTGCAGTACCCATTCCATGACATCCCAAACAGGTTCCACGAAGCAAAGCAGGCTGTGCCTCATCAGTTTTCCACGGCTTGCCATCTGCGCCATACGTTGCCATCTCACTGCCGCCTTGACTGTTATGCATTGTATGACAATTAGAACATACCCCTGTCACCTTGGCCTGGGCATTTCCAATCAGCATAAAAAATACCGGCACAAATATAGATATAATAAGTATTCCATATTTTTTATTCATAACATTTTCCTTGTCAGGGAGTGTTACCCAATTTGATATTAAACAAATCCTTATTTTTATTCTATCACACATTAAGTTGAATGTCAAAAAGCGGCTGTATTCGAGTTTTCAAAAAGCAAATTTACCCATATCCAGCAAGGGTTCTAGGCTGAACGATTACATGCGGAGGAGTCTGCTAAGTAGGGAACCTTTCTGAACGGTTATAAATGAGGAGATCGGCCGTTTGTTAAAATTCCGGGGTTCCGGACAGGACTTTCCGGATAGTTGGAATTTTGTCGGTTCGGTCAACTGTATTTATTGTGGGTAATTGTGGTAAACAATAGTGATATCAAAGGATTATATTTTGTTTCAGTCTGTTGGTCCAGATGTTGCATATTCATAGGGCTATAGATAGACCCATTGTCAATGTCATTTACATTCCGTGATTTTTTAAAGTTTTTCATACGTACCCGAAGATTTACGTACCAGGGAGTATTAATCATGACTTCTCAAAAGGCTATCAGAATTTTGATGCTCAGTCCGTTTTACTTCAAACTGGATTTACGTTCCAGAAAAGTCCTGATCGAAGAATTCTGCGCTTTGTTTAACTAAACTCCGGCGGTTTTGGTGCCGTATGCATGCGTTGCACTACTTAACACCTGCTAATGGTCAACGCCCAGTCATGAATTCCAGTCTCAATTTTCAAAATCCCCCTCATCATCAAATTCGCTCTAAGTCTCACTTTATTCCATCCACTATCCATTATTTTAGATTTTAATCTGCCGTGAATGAAAAATCATTTGTGAACGTCCCTCTAGATGTCGTATTATACAAATAAACGTGGTTGTCCATTTTAACGCCTTTACTTTTATCCGTTTCCCAGGAGTACGGCATGGCACAGGAAGTCAGAGATTTGGTCAAAAGATATTATCCTGATTTTCCAATTCGGCATTGCGGAAAAATTTATCGTGATACAACCGAATTCATGAATATCTCCTATGGTGATGTTATTTTTATTGACGGGCTTCATTATATGGTCTTGCGAGATGAAGTGGAGCGGCGGTTCGGGATCGAAGATCCGAAATACTGGGTCAAGAGGTGCAGGCTTCTTGAGACGGGAGAACGAAAAATCGTCAAACTGGTCTTTTATGAAGAATTCCAAATGAAGCTCGGCCATACGGAAATTCTGTGTCATCGCAGTCCTCAAAAAGAGGCTAGGATTCTTGATCTGGTGAGGGGCGACATGCGATTCATGCAGGGCGTTTCATTTCAGGATGATGTTGATAATAATATGCGTGTGCTGGATCTTATCAGGGGCAGGAGCCTGGATCATGAGGTCTATGGGATTGAACAGGACCATGAGACCTATTTCAGAGAGAGTTTTCCTGTTATATTGGAGAAGTTCATAGGCGCCTCGGAGGCTATCGGTTTTCTTCACAGTCATGGGGAAAAACACGGAGATGTCCGAAGGGACCACATATGGGTCGAATCCAAGACAAAGAAATACCGGTGGATCGATTTTGATTACACGTATGATTTTTACCAGAATCCGTTTGCGCTCGATTTGTTCGGGTTGGGTAACATTCTGGTTTTTATCGTGGGAAAGGTGGACTGCACGGTTGGGACCATGTCTGAGATGGGATTTACCAAGGATGATATCGGCAAATTGTCACCGGATGATTTTTCCATTATCTTTCAACACAGGCTGGTCAATCTGCGCAAGATATATCCCTATATCCCGGAAAAACTGAATAACGTCATGCTTCACTTTTCATTAGGATCGGATGTTTATTATGATACAGTGGACGAGATGTTGGATGACTTGAGGCCGTGTCTGGATATTTTGGGGGACTGAATTTTAAATTAGGAATTAGGAATTACGAATTATAAGGTAATATTCCTAATTCCTAATTTAAAATTCCTAATTATTTACTTACCGATATTGCCGGCAAAGGAGGATGTCATGAATCCCAAAAAAGTTCTCATCGCTGTTGATGCCTCTGAAAATGCGCTGCGCGCTGTTGAATATACCGGGGAAATAGTCGGCAACAGTGAAGAGTTTCACATCGAACTTTTGACGATCGAACGTTTTCCTGACAGAGACCTGTTTGCAACTGATGAGGAGTGGAAGGAAAAATGCGCTGAGCACCAGCAGGCCTTTATGGATTTTCTGGCTAAAGCGAGACAGATCCTTATCAACAGGGGGGTCCTGGAAGATAATATTTTTGAAAGGTATATTGTGAGTTGTAAATCACCCTTGAGGACCCCGCCTCTTGCCTGCAGCATAGGCACAAATATTGCTCAGGAGATCATGAATATCATCAAGGATGAGGAGTTCGGCACCGTGGTGATCGGCAGGCGAGGGGTTTCAAAAGAGGTGGAGTTCCTTTTCGGCAGCGTGTCGACAAAGATTGTCCATTATGCCAAGGGGTGTACGGTCTGGGTGGTGAGTTGATCGGCTGTGGCGGCATGGTTGGATTTACGAATTAGGAATTACGAATCTTTGTTGTCTTGTACATAAGGTTATTTTTTCATAACATTCCTAATTCGTAATTCCTAATTCTTCACCATTCCAGAAGAGAAGGCAACTCGGGTTGGATCATCAGTGAGTCCAAGCGCCTCGGGGCAGCGAATTTTTCCATCTGTTTTAAGTAATAATCTCTGTTTTTCGGGTCAACGGCTATTGCCTGTCTTTCTGTGTTTAGTGCGGGGGGCAGGAGCCCGTTTTTCCAGTATGCCGTGGCCAGTGTGTCCATGATGTAACCCTGCGGACGGATTGCGGCTGCCTTTTTTGACAGTGCCAGGGCTCTGACCGGATTTTGTATCTCTTTGTCAGTGGAAGTCAAGAGCAGCCATGCCAGGTTGTTCAGCGTGTCCGGAGAACCCGGCCTGAGTTTAAGGGCGTGTTCATAGGCATCAATTCCCTTTTCATACATTTCCCTCTCCAACTGAAAGTCTCCAAGAAGATGGTACCATGTAGGATTTTTGGGGTCATTTTCGATCTTGTCCATGTAAATGGCTTCCAGGTACCGTTCAAGAGGAGCGCCTTCCGGGAGTGGTACGGGCATTTTCCATAATGCAAACAGGCTTGCCGTGATGGTGACAAGGTATAATCCAAGGCAGCAATATATTTTCAGATTGTGTTTTCTGATGTGTGAGTAATTTTCCTGACACTTTTTTAGAAAATTGACACGCTGGGCTATGCTGAAGTGGTGCCAGCATGGCAGGTCCCTTACCCCGCCGGCCAGCCACGCGATTTTTTCAAGGACACGCACAAGGGGCCAGCAGCTTTCCATTGCACTGAACACATGGAGATCCGCCTGCCTTTCGAAATTTCTCATGAAAAAACCGAAGACAAACCGAAAATATACGATCATGAGTACGAATGATGGAAGAACAGTGCTCATGAAATCAAGCACTGTCTGTGGTCCTTTGCTTGAAAAATCAATTATATAGTAAAGAAAATCCGTCTTAAGCAGAAAATATTGTATAGAGATCGCGCTGAGCTGGGCCAGGGGGGCAAAGCCCAGTAAAAGCAGGATGTAGAGCTGAAGATGGTATTTTTTTACATGCCCGATCTCGTGGGCAATGACCGCATTGACCTCTTCCGGAGTCATGGTTTTTAGAAGTGCGGGAGTAACGAGAATGTATCGGAATTTCTTGATCAATCCCATGACACCGGCGGTTATGACCTGGCCTTCGAACAAAGGCCAGGTCATGATGTTAGCGTATTTCAGCTGCTGTTTTTTGCAGAATTCCTCAATTCGAAGTCTGGCTGTTGAGGACGGCAAAGGTGTGCAGTTCCATATCCTGGTAACTATTGCAGGAAATACCAATGCAAGAATTGCAAAAAAGACCAGGAAAATAGTGGGTTCCCCCCAAGGTGAGGAAAGGAATTTTTTCAGTGCGGGAAATGAAGTCAGTTGCAGAATGTCGGAGAGCATGGAGAGCAGCAGCCATGGAAGGACAATCGGCAGGTTCATTCTAATGTTGGTTGAAAGAAATGATCGGCCCGTGTGGGCTCTGCCGAACACCACCTGGTAGCTCCTCTTTGCCTCAAGCCATATGAAGGAAAGATAGCAGAAAAACAGAACAAGCCCCCAGAGATTTATAAGCGACGGGATCTGGGATATGAGTGGGATCGCGGCCAGGAAGTATTTGATGTCCAGTAAATATATATCAACAGCAAAAAAGAGTATGGCCAGGATGGAAGTTCTTTGCTCGGACGCGGAATATCGGGTAGCGTTACGGACCCGCTCCGGCCTGAAATGAAAGCGGACGATATATCGAAATATGATTCCTTTGAGAATAAAGAGAGGAAGTGCGTACGTTAAGGCAATTTGCGGTGTGTCGGGTATGTTGTTTGTTGATAAGACGAGGATAACAACGAGCAGATAAATGACGTTGCTGTAATTCAATGTGTGAATCCGTTTTTTGACAAAGATTCGGCAAGCATTTTATTGTGCTGACGGCACTCGTTTATATATGTATACAATTGAGTATGGGTCAGAATCCTGCTTTTGGTGAAATATTCACCGATTTTTTTTTGAAGGCGTTTCTGTTGAAAGATTATCATCTTTAGCTGTATTTTTGTCAGCAGACCCAAATCGATCGCAGACTGTCCGAATTTTTTGGACGGTTTTCGTGTTTTGAGGATTGTGGGTATATCTGTTTCGCTGAGCCAGCCAAAGTTGCGTCCGATCTCGCCTAGGCGGGGACGGTTGGTACGCTGCCATACGAGAGCTTTTATGATGGTTCTCCAGTTGATGATACCTGAATAATAGAGGTAATGGCCTAGAAGAAGTCTTCGGGAAGGCAATGGACCGCGATAAAGTTTTTCTGCATCCCAGACGGAATTGTTGGAGTTTTTCCTGTATCGATTTTTGGTCTGGGATCTGTTTTTTGTCCTGAAGTAACGGTTTGGTTTTTCGTTTTTCGCATGTAACGGTTTTTTGCTTGTTTTTACAAAAGTTGCGCTTTTGTAGCCGTTGTGGTCAGCCGCCCCTGGAAGGGCCTGCGGAAATCGAAATCCTCGTTCCCTTGCAATAAGGTAATTTGTGAGATTTTCATATGCCTGTTGGACTATCATGAAATTGTAGGAGTCTTGCTTGAACAATTTTCCGTTTTTGGCGCCGGCAATGTCCGGATGTGTTTCAAACGCCCGTTTCCGGAAAGCGGTTTTAACGCCGGTCGGCTGAAGATACTCGAGAAAATCACGATTAACGGTCAATTCAGGCCCAAATAGCGCGTAGCACGCGTTATACAGTTCCTGCTCGGCGACTACTGTTAACATGTCGGTTGTCCTTGTTCAGGCCATCTTGAATAATTGTCTTTTCGTCCGATCTCGGCGTCACAGCAAAAATGAAAAATGCTCACATATACCTAATATGCGGAGTTTATACCCGAATGGGTGCTTTTCCATTTTTATTGTTCCTTGACCTTGAACGAAAATCCTAAATTATTCAAGATACCCTTACAGTCTAAAAA
>DAOVYS010000071.1 GCA_030635485.1 Pseudomonadota bacterium
GATATGGTTATGTGCCTTTCCTGCCACAGGCCGCATGCAACACCCTACCCCGATCTTTTACGATGGGACTATGCGGGTGACATGATTGCCGGCAACACTCCAGCGGGTGACAATTATACCGGCTGCTTTTATTGCCACACACTGAAAGACGATGGTTGATGATCTGATAAACGCACAGATCTAAACCTGTCCGATTCGCAGGAACCATAAAATAACCAAGATCCGTTTTTTATACAGGATCACAGGATACATGGAAAAAAATTCCCACAGGTTTCACAGCCTGCTGGGAATTTTTTTCATTTATCTGAAACAAAATCAGAGCCAAAGATATCAATCCAGCGTACAGCCTTATTTCTGCCTTAAAGATATACCGGCACCGACTCTCTTTTCCAGATTTCCGAACATTTTTATTCGGATTCCCGGAATCCAGGCGCTTTCCAAGGAATCCTTCAATCGTGTACTTTTCAATTAAAAGGTCGAATATACTGACAAACTCAAAATATTTTTGTGTGCTGGTATAAAAATTGCTTTATTCTCACCATTAAATGGATAATTCCTTTATATTACTAATTCTACCGCCTCGGACTTTATAAGACGTAATCTATCCAGGGGGGAGTATGATAGACGGAGATTTACAGATGCCTCAGGAACAGTGTTTCACGGAAAGACGGAGACATCCGCGATTCAGGGCTATGGAGGGTGCAGTAGTCCTTGCGTCCAGTAATTTTGGAAATGTTCTAAATATCAGCAAAGGCGGCATGGCTGTCAGCTATATTAACTGGGACAACCAAAAAGGAGGCAAAGGCTTGCTGGATGTCATGTATGAGGGTGATGTCGTGTTGCATGATTTTCCATTCTCCGTTATTCCTGAAAGCGAGACATATAATATGGGCGAAAGCAGGATGATTGTAATGAAACAACAACGCATCAAATTTGGTCCACTGACACCTGGTCAGGAGGCGCAACTGGATCTTTACTTAAACGATTATGCTTTTGGTGAGGCATAACAGGCAGATTTTTCTTTTAATTAAAGACCTGTTAAATCCGGCCATAAAGTCGAGTCGTTTTGTTACGTATACTGACAAGTTGTCGTAAAATCAATAAATTCAATTTACTCCCTTCACAAACATCTTTCCAACTTAGAAAATCCACAAACCGCCGGCACTCGTGTGCCGGAACTCCCCCAAGCCTCAATATCTTCAAACCGTTCAACCTTTATCAGTTTTAAACCGTGCCCCCTCAAACCAGAGTAGTTACATTTTTCTTGACTTATTTCGGCATCACGCTGAATAGTTAAAAAATAAGTTGATAAAGGATTGAGGAATTGGCAAGACCTATTACAATCTTTCTCTTGGTCTCAAAACAATGAACAACAAATTCAGGGTTCGAAGAAAATGGAAAAAGAATCAGCCAAAAATAAAAATCCATTATGGAAGAAGCTCCTTGTCATCATCCCTATTATTGCTGCCCTCCTGACAGCTGTTATTCTTGTCAAGTCTAAATCCGGACCGGAACAGAAACAAGTTAGGGAGACTTCAAGAGTTATGCGGGTTATCGAGGTGCCTAAAGTAAATCTGATTCCACGAGCCATAGGCTATGGAATTGCGGAACCCGGTATCATCTGGCGGGCTGTAGCGGAAGTGCGGGGCCGGGTTTTGGATGTTCATCCTGACCTGAAGGCCGGCTCCTTGATCAAGGAAGGTGAAGTGCTTCTGAAAATAAATCCTGTGGAATATGAGCTTTCAGTAGCAAGGCTTCAGGCCGGCATTGATCAAGCCGGAGCGGACCTGGCGGAACTTGAGATCCGAAAACAAAACACGAAAAGCTCGCTGGAAATTGAGAAACATTCTCTTTTGCTTGCCGAACAGTCCCTGACCAGAAAACAAAACACTTTGAAAAATAAAACGATATCCGCAAATGAAGTCGATCAGGAAGAACGGAGTGTTTTAGCCCAGCGGCAAAGCGTCCAGCAACTTGACAACACCTTGAAATTGATTCCCTCCCAAAAAAAGGCGCTGGAAGCAAAACTCGCTTCCAGCAAAGCCCACCTGAAACAGGCGGAACTCGATCTCGCGAAAACCGTTTTGGTTGCCCCGTTTAATTGCCGCATAGGCGAGGTCGGTATCGAGCAGGGACAATATCTTTCCGCAGGCCAAGAACTTTTTGAAGCGCACAGCACCGCGGTTACCGAAATTGAAGCCCAGTTTCTCGGAGAGCAGCTTCGCCACCTGATAGGAGGAAACAAAATCCCGCCCCCTGTTGACATGGCAAACATCCGAAAACTCGTTAATATTCAGGCTACCGTCCGTATTCAAAGCGGAGACTGGACCATTGAATGGGACGCCAGGTTTGACCGGATCCGAGAAACCGTGGACCCTGACACCCGTGCTTTTAACATTATTGTAGCAGTTGACAAACCTTACGAAAAAATCATACCCGGCAAGCGACCTCCACTTACCCGTGGTCTTTTTTGCGAAGTTGAGTTAAAAGGTCCTCCACAACGGGAAAGTATTGTTATTCCCAGAGCTGCCTTACATGAGGGCATTGTTTTCATTCTTAATGAGGAAAACCGGCTCCACCCGGTTGCGGTCACCACTGCTTTTGTTCAATCCAATATGGCAATCATTGAATCCGGTCTCTCAGGCGGCGAAACCCTGATTGTTTCAGAACCCTCCCCTGCCATCACCGGCATGCTGGTTGCGCCGGAAAGGGACAAAGGGCTCGAAAAAAGATTACTTGCCGAAGCCGGAGTTAAAACGGTGTTAAAATGATCGTAAATATTCGGCAGCACTGCATCTGCATGCGCCCAACGGAAGTGCCCTTGAGGTGCACTGCCAAACATTTACATTCCGTGGTTTTTTAAAGTTTTTCGCACATACCCGAATATGTACAAATGATCACCTATTTTGCCAAGCACCCAACTGCAGCCAACCTCCTGCTGCTCTTCTTTCTGGTCATCGGAATTTTAACACTTTCCGATATCCGCCGAGAGACATTTCCTGATTTTTCTCCAAGTGAATTGCAGATCCGGGTTCCTTACCCCGGGGCTACGGCCGAGGAAGTGGAAGAGGCTGTCTGCCGACGAGTGGAAGACGCTATTGACGGCGTCAATTTTGTAAAGGAAATCCGCTCCGAAGCGCGTGAAGGGCTGGCTGTCATTACCGCTGAAATGGATGATGCTGGAGATCCGCGGACCTTTATCGATGATATCGACAAAGAAGTCAATGCGATCTCCGACTTTCCCAGTGAGGTGGAAGACCCGATTATCACGGAGCTTGGAAAAACGGATCCGGTGGTGTCGATCATTGTTTCCGGGCCAATGTCAATACCCGATCTCAAGGCATATTGTGAAGACCTGAAAAACCGTATGCAGGAGGCTGGTCTTTCACTTATCGACATTAAGGGATTTTCAGATCACCAGTTTCGCGTGGAGGTGTCCGACACAGCTCTGCGTCGGCTAAACATGAGCGTTGCCCAGCTGGCCGACATGATCTCCGCCCAGAACATCGATCTGCCTGCCGGCGCCATAGAGGCTCCGGACCGTGACATTATGGTGCGATTTGTCGATCAGAAACGCTCAATCCACGAATTGGAAAAACTGGTAATCAAAGCAGGCAAAAAAGGAGCGGAGATTCTGCTCGGCGATGTAGCTGTGATCCACGACACCTTTGACCTTGCCGAAGACAAAATCATGGTGAACGGCAGCCGCGGCGCCATCTTAAACGTCAAAAAAACAAAACAGCAGGATACGATCCGTATTGCGGATAAGGTGAAGGCCTTTGTCAAAGAAGAGCTGCAGCGCCATCCCCAGATCAATCTGACCATTACGCAAGATAATTCCATTATACTTATTGACCGGATGCAAATGCTCATTAAAAATGGGTGGCAAGGGTTAATCCTGGTTTTTTTAACAATGTGGCTTTTCTTTAATCTGCGGATTTCATTCTGGGTTGTTCTTGGTCTGCCGGTTTCATTCCTCGGTGCTTTCTTTTTTCTCCCCAGCCTGAATCTGACCATCAATATGATGACCATGGTGGGGTTACTCTTGGCGCTTGGTTTACTGATGGACGACGCTATTGTTATTACCGAGAACATTGCCGTCCACCGCCGGCGCGGCAAGAGGCCGCTTGCCGCAGTTGTTGACGGTGTAGGAGAAGTGGCGGCAGGAGTAATATCCTCTTTTATTACCACGATCTGTGTTCTCGGCCCACTTGCTTTTATTGAGGGACAAATCGGCAAGGTACTAAAAGTTGTGCCCATGATTCTTATCCTGGTTCTGACTGTGAGTCTTATTGAAGCCTTTTTCATTCTGCCTGCTCATTTAACGCACGCAATGCACAGCTACAACCCCGGGGACACCAACCGAATAAGGCAAGCTTTTGATAAATTTATCGAATGGATACGTGAGTATCTTCTAGGACGTACAATCGATTTTCTACTCAAATGGCGGTATCTCTTTATCGGCTTTGTTATTGGATTATTTATCATTTCCCTGGGGATAGTGATTTCCGGCAAAATCAAAGTGCTGGGGTTTCCTGAAATTGAAGGCGATGTTGTGGTTGCACGGTTGCTTATGCCCCAGGGGACACCTTTGCAAAGAACAGAGCAGACAGTGAAACAGATCCTCTACGGCCTTTCTGAAATGAATAAAGAGTTTAAGCCGGGCCAGCCGGGCCGACAAGATCTGGTCGTCAATGCCAATGTTCAGTTCAATCAGAATGATGAGGCATACGAAAACGGCCCTCACGTAGCTACTGTCACTGTTGATCTTCTTTCTGCTGAAAACCGGGCAGGCCTTATCGATGATTATATTGCCGTCTGGGAAGAAAAAATAGGCCCTCTGTCCGATGTCATCAGCCTAACCATTGGAGAACCCGGTTTCGGCCCGGCAGGCAGGCCCATTGAAATTCGTGTACGGGGAAAAGATCTTGATCTCATGAAATCGGCGGTAAGCGAGATGCAGACATGGTTTGAACAATTTAAAGGTGTTTTAAACCTGTCTGACGACCTCAGACCCGGAAAGCCTGAACTTAAAATTCAACTTCAGGGAGGGGCTACCAGTCTAGGGATTGACGCTGCAACCATTGCCCGGCAGCTCCGGGCCGGTTTTTACGGCATGACCGCCGGCGAAATCCAGGTCAATGCCGAAAGTTACGAAATTGATGTACGGCTGCGGGAGCAGGACCGGAACAGTCTCGCTGATCTTGAGAATTTCAACATTATTCCGGCTGACGGCAGACAAATTCCTCTTTCCACAGTGGCACAGTGGAAAGAGGGGCGCGGCAGATCGCGCATAGCCCGCCATAATGGAATGAGGGCTGTTACCCTGCGGGGAGACTTGGATACCCGTGTTACCAACGCCAATGAGTTACTCTCTCTTTTCCGGCAAGATTTTTTGCCGGAATTTTCTCAAAAATACCCTGAACTCCAGGTGGCTATTGCGGGCGAATCGGAGGAATCAGGCCGAACTCAAGCTTCCATGCTGAGAGCTCTTCTCATTGGCCTGATCGGTATATATATGCTCTTAACTTTTCAATTCCGCAGTTACACGGAACCCTTCATCGTAATGATCGCCATCCCCTTGTCGCTCATCGGCGTAATCTGGGGTCATGTTGTTATGGGAATTCCCCTCAGCATGCCCAGCCTCTTGGGTTTCATAGCCCTGGCCGGCATTGTGGTCAACGATTCTATCCTGCTGGTGCTGTTTCTAAAAAATTCACGGGCTGAGGGATTGCCGGTACATGTTGCGGCCGGACAGGCCAGCCGCAGCCGTTTCAGGGCAGTGCTATTAACTTCGATCACAACTGTTGCCGGCCTCTTACCGCTACTTTTTGAAAAGAGTCTGCAGGCGCAGATCCTTATGCCTTTAGTGGTCAGCACCGCCTTCGGCCTGATGGCGTCCACCCTCCTGGTATTGTTGGTAATACCTTGCCTGTACCAGATACTCGGAGACTTTGGATTGCAAGAGAAAATAGCGTCGACAAAAGAAAAAAATATTGAAGGCTTAACGCCTTGAATTTTTTGTAATAGAAATGTTAGTGTGTGATAAGCGATTAAACAGGTACTGCGTCGACATATTAACTACGCACAACATATTGATATCATTGGCAGCTATAGAATTAAAGGCCAAAAGGTCTTTTCGGAGAAAAGAGATGAAACGCGTTCTTATTTGCACACTGGTTGCATTTTTTTCTATTATCACAATTTACTCAGGAGGAAGCATGGCTGAAGAAAAACCGCTTGATGATGGGCTATACGCCAAATTTATAACCGACAAGGGAGACATTGTCTGCCTGCTGGAATATGAGAAAACCCCTTTGACGGTCGCCAATTTCGTCGGACTGGCCGAAGGGACCAAAAATTCAAACAAAAAAAAGGGAGCCCGCTTTTACGATGGCTTGGTCTTTCATCGTGTAATTCCTGATTTCATGATTCAGGGAGGATGTCCGTCCGGCTCCGGCACCGGCAGTCCAGGATATCGTTTTCCTGATGAGTTCGATTCAAGTCTGAAGCATGACAGGCCAGGTATTCTCTCCATGGCAAATGCGGGCCCGGGCACAAACGGCAGCCAGTTCTTCATCACTCATACGCCTACTCCTCACCTGAATGGCAAACACACTGTTTTTGGACACGTAATTTCCGGCCAGGATGTTGTGGATGCAATACAAAAAGGTGATAAGCTGACAAAAGTCGAAATTATCCGCATTGGAGACAAGGCTGAATCTTTCAAGGCCGACCAGAAGGCATTTGATGCCCTTTTAAAGGAACTTCCCAAAAAGGCTGAAAAGGCAGAACGAGAAAAAGAGATGGAGTTGGAGGCGCTCATCAGCAAAAATTGGCCTGATGCAAAAGAGACTTCATCAGGTCTCAAATATGTGGTTGTAAAAGAGGGCTCGGACGGCAAGCCCAAACGCGGCGCACTTGTCACGGCTCATTACACCGGCAAATTGCTTGACGGCACAAAATTTGACAGCTCTTACGACAGGAACAAACCATTTCAGTTTCCGGTTGGACTAGGACATGTGATAAAGGGGTGGGATGAGGCGTTTCTGGATATGGGAAAAGGGGAGCAGAGGGTTCTGATCATACCATCGGATCTGGCCTATGGTTCAAGAGGGGCGGGCGGGGCTATTCCGCCAAATGCCACCCTGGTGTTTGATGTGGAACTTATTGATTTTTAGTAAGTTTGCACCCCTGGCGAACGATTACAACTAAGGAGGGAAAAAATGCTGAAAAAAATTCTATTGGTCGTTCTGGCTTTGTCATTGTTGTGCTCCTGCGCCAATAAGGCCCAGACAGGAGCTGCTCACGGAGCGGCAGCCGGAGCGTTGATCGGACAGGCAATCGGACAAAATACTGAAGCCACGCTTATTGGAATCGCTGCCGGCGCCTTGCTGGGTTATCTGGTTGGGAACGAAATGGAGAGAGAAGACAAGGCCCTGATGAACCGCACCTACGAAACAGGACGATCATATGAGTCCCGCGAGTGGGTAAATCCTGACACAGGCCATCAGTATTCCGTGACTCCGCGTCCCGCCTATCGTAATCCACGCGGGCGCGATTGCCGCGAAGCCGAGATCCTGACTATAATAAATGGAAAGGCCGAAAAAACCATTGCCACAGCCTGCCGCGAAAACGGCAGATGGATTATTCAGTAAAACGTAACCGTTCACCAGGGGCACGGACTTACGGCCCCCCCGAAATGTAAGCGATCACAAGTGCTGTAACTTGCACGTGATCAGGGTGACCGGCCATATAAGCCCTACTATGCCGGCCACCCTGATCACGCACCCCAAAAAAGGGCACTTCCTTCGGGCGTGCAGATGCGGTGCCTGTGATCGCTTACGGGGGTTCACGATACAAGCAGCTCTGCAACCGCATCGTGAACTCTGACGGCAAGATCGGCTTTCTGTTTAGGTTTGCAGCCGCCTGTCTCAATGGGTTCTCCCACTCGAATCATGACGTCTCCAGGTCTGGCAAGAAGGGTTCCCTTAGGCATGATCTGGTGGGTCCCGGTAATCGCGACCGGGACTATCGGCACGCCGGATTTAATTGCAAGCACCATTGCCCCGGGTTTGAACTCCTGAAGTCTTCCGTCCGGACTCCGCGTTCCCTCGGGGAATATAATCACCGACGTTCCCTCGGCGATCCTTTCCGCGGCCTCTGTCAGACTTTTCAATACCTCTCTGCCTCTTCCCCTGTTTATTGGAATGTAGCCGGCGGTCCGCATGGCTGAGCCAAAGACCGGAATGTTAAACAGTTCTTTTTTGGCCAGCCATCTGAAATCAATCCCCAAATACCCCTGCAGGGCAAAGATGTCGAACTGGCTTTGATGATTTGCGGCAAAGATGTATGGCTTTGTCCGGTCCAGCCTTTCAGAACCCTCTACTTTCACGGACACGCCGCAGGCTCTGGAAACGGTTCTCCCCCATAAGCGGGCGAGCCACTGGAGCTCATCCGCGGACCTGCGCCCTATCATGGAAAATAATATGGCTGTGACACTTACCGCACCCGTAAGCAGAGGGGTGAATACAAGCACGGATACTCCGCGAAAAAAATGTAACAATTTCATAGAAATCGTGGTCCTGATAATAGTAGTCTTTTATGCCAGACCGGTTCAGGCAGGAAGTTTCTCATTTATGGGGCTGATGTCAAGTTAAAACTGAATCTCTTGTAAAAGGGTTTGAAAACGTGGTAAATATTCGGCAGCACTCCATCTGCACTTCCGCTGGGCGTGTGCAGATGGAGCACTGCCGAATATTTACATTCCGTGCTTTTTAAAAGTTTTTAGCACGTACCTGAATATTTACAAAACGTGTATTGATAGGCCAATAATTTCGATCTGTTAACCTATTCTATTTCAGAAATTGTAACCGTTCACCAGGGGTACGAACTTACTGGAACCCCAGGAATGTAAGCGTTCACAGATGCGGTGCCTGTGAACATTTACAAGGAGTTTGATTAATATGCCGACATATACCAATCTGGAAGATCATGACGATATTGTTGCACGATTGAGAGAGATTCCCGGATTAAGGGATTTTCCGGAAGATGAGTTCCATGATATGTTAAAAATAAGCAAAATCACTCAGTACGACCGGGACGATTATATCATCAAAGAAAATGAGTATGACAACTGGGTCTTTTTTATTATATCAGGCAAGGTTGAGGTCACCAAAGACAACCAGAGCATCAAGGTGCTTAGTCAATGCGGTGACATTTTCGGAGAAATCGGCATTATTGAAGGGGCTGGAAGATCGGCATCCGTGCATGCTCTTGAAAAGACCTTTTGCCTGGCTATTGATGCCAGTTTTGCTGAAAAAATTCGTCAAAACAAAAAAAAGAGTGCATTGGAACAGATCTTTATGGAGATACTTGCCCGTAGATTGAGGGCCACGTCGGATGAGCTGACATGGGCAAAAAAAGAACTGGATGTGATCAGAAAGGAAAACACGGCATTAAGGACTCTGGTCGGCAATTTGAAAGTGCTGAATGAAAAATCTTTGAGCCTGATTGAAAAGGAGGAGACTTAATCCCCCCTTCCGCTTTGCTAAATTAGATTATGGATGAGAAAGAAGAGAAATGCCCATTTGATTCTATCCCGGTTGCCGAAGAAAAGAGAGATACTCCAACTCTGCTCCGGGAAGAGCCGGAACTGAAGCCAAAACGATCAATTGTCAAAAGCCGCAGAAAAGCCGGCGATTCGTTCTACTTCTGGAAACTGTTGTCCCTGATCGCTCTTTCCGGGGCGCTCCTCTATGTTCTGGCCGGTTTTTTCGCTGTGCCGTTTTTTGTGCGGACGGTCTTGCCGGAGAGGTTTGAAAAACGTATAGGGAGACCGGTCACCATAGGGTCTGCCGCATTCAACCCTTTCACACTCCAACTCACGCTCAATAACGGTATCATCGGAGCCAGACTCTCCGACCCGGACGACGAAATCGATCCGATCCTCTCCTTCAGCAATCTGCAAATGGATATTGAGGCTGTTTCCATCCTGAGACATGGCCTTGTATGCCGAAAATTCGAAATCAACAAGCCCTTTGTGCATGTTGAAAAAGATAGAGACAATCTTTACAACATCTCAGACCTGTTTCCTCCTGCACCGGAACCTGCCCCCCCCTTCCCTTTCCACCTTGAAAATATAATCGTAAACAACGGGCGTATCCGCTTTAACGACCGGCCCGCGAACCAATCACACTCAGCGGAAGAGATCAACCTGAAGTTTCCGTTGCTCACCAATTTTTCATCAGCCGCAAACTCCATTGAAGCGCTGATCAAATCCGCAGGTTTGGCGCCTCCAAGCTTTTCAGCAAAAATTGACGGCAGCCTTGTAAATCTGA
>DAOVYS010000135.1 GCA_030635485.1 Pseudomonadota bacterium
TATCAAAAATCATTTCTTGGTTCGAGAGGCATATAAGAATTTTCTCGAAATCCAGGCTGGTTCTGGTATATTCGACCGGCATACTCGGAAACGTGAAGAGTGAAATAGCAAATTCACTTAACCATTTAACCACCTAACCAACCTGCTGGAGAAGCATAGATGAGTGCTGCTGAAACAACATTATCGTCTAATTTTATCCGCGCCATTGTGGCAGAGGATTTAAGAGCAAACAAAAACAACGGCCGGGTAGTGACCCGTTTTCCGCCTGAACCGAACGGCCATCTGCACATAGGGCATGCCAAGGCCATCTGTATAAATTTTGGAATCGCTACCGAGAATAACGGCGTCTGCCATATGCGGTTTGACGATACGAATCCTGTTAAGGAGGACCCGAAGTATGCAGAGGCGATATTAAAAGACGTCGGATGGCTCGGTTTTGACTGGGGAGATAATCTCTTTCATTCATCGGATTATTTCGACAAGCTCCACGATTACGCTGTTCAACTGATAAAAATGGGAAAGGCATACGTGTGCAGCCTTACCGCGGATGAGACAAGGGCATTTCGGGGCACCCTGACCGAACCCGGAAAGGATAGCCCTTACCGTGATCGTTCCGTTGAAGAAAACCTGGACCTGTTTGAACGAATGAGGGGGGGTGAATTTGAAGACGGGACCCACGTGCTCCGGGCAAAAATCGACATGGCCTCGCCTAATCTGAACATGCGGGATCCGGTCATCTACCGTATCAGGAAGGCTGATCACCACAGGACAGGCGATAAATGGTGCATCTATCCCATGTACGATTATACCCACTGTCTGTCGGATTCCATTGAGGGAATTACACATTCACTCTGTTCGCTTGAATTTGAGGACCACCGTCCCCTTTACGACTGGGTGCTTGACACCCTTGAAACCGAATGCCATCCACAGCAGATCGAGTTCGCCCGCCTGAACCTCAATTACACGGTCATGAGCAAGCGGAAGATGATTCAGCTTGTGGATAATGGTCATGTAAAGGGATGGGATGATCCGAGGATGCTTACTATTGCAGGCATCAGACGGCGTGGCTACACGCCTGAATCGATCCGGAATTTCTGTGAACTCATCGGAGTGAGCAAAAAGGAAAGCCGGATTGACATGGGGGTGCTTGAAAACTGCGTACGAGACGACTTGAATGAGAGAGCCCCCAGGGCCATGGGTGTGCTCCACCCTTTGAAACTCATTATTGACAATTATCCCGAGAAGCTGGTAGAGGAAATGGATGGTTTGAACCACCCCAAAAATCCGGACATGGGTGTCAGGAAGGTACCTTTTTGCAGGGAAATCTACATTGAAAGAGACGATTTTCTAGAAGACCCTCCAAAGAAATTTTTCCGTCTGGCCCCGGGCCGTGAGGTGCGGCTGCGCTTTGCCTATCTTGTCACGTGCAAAAGCGTGGTCAAGGATAAAACGACCGGTGAAGTTATAGAGGTGCACTGCTCGTATGACCCGGAGACCAGGGGCGGCTCGGCGCCTGACGGACGCAAGGTAAAGGGGACCATTCATTGGGTCTCGGCACGTCATGGTGTTAAGGCTGAAATCCGCATCTACGACAGGCTCTTTGAAAGGGAGGACCCTGAAGGCGACAAGGAGACGAATTTTCAGACCCACTTAAATCCGAATTCTCTGGAGATTCTGACTGAAAGCCGGGTTGAACCGAGCCTTGTTGATGCGGAACCCGGGGCAAGGTACCAATTTGAAAGACAGGGCTATTTCTGCGTCGATTCCAAGGATTCCTCTCCTGAAAGGCTGGTCTTCAACCGGACCGTGACCCTGCGTGATACCTGGGCAAAGATCAGTAAGGGGAAGAGAGGTTGAGTGGTTGGTTAGTTGGTTAGTTAGTTGGTTGGTTAGTTAGTTGGTTGGTTAGTTAGTTAGTTGGTTGGTTAGTTGATTGGTTTGGTGGTTGGTTTGGTGGTTATAAGCTATAAGGATTAAATAATACTATGTTAGAACTTCGTTTTATCAGAGAAAACCTGTCATTGGTCAAGGAAAAGACGGAACGCAGGGGGATCACGGATTCCAGGATTGAGGAATTTGAGGAGCTTGACAAAAAGAGGCGGGAATTCCTTTTTGAGATCGAGAATCTCCGCAACCGGCGCAAAACCGTTTCTCAGAAGATTGCGGACCTTAAGAAGAAAAAAGAAGATGCCGAGGCCCTGATCAAGGAAATGAGGGATGTAGGGGCCAGGGTCAAGGAGCTTGAAAAGGAACTTTCCGCTAACGATGAAAAGTTAAATGAAATCGTCATGGGGATCCCCAATCTGTGTGATGAGTCGGTCCCTGTCGGTCAGGATGAGAGTGAAAACATAGAAGTAAGGACATGGGGCGAGATCCCGGATTTAGGGCCCAAACCCAAGGCGCATTTCGAGATCGGAGCGGAACTGGGGATCCTGGACCTTGAACGCGCTGCAAAGATGTCAGGAGCCAGATTTGTTCTGCTTAAAGGGCTCGGGTCAAGGCTTGAACGCGCGCTTATCAATTTCATGCTGGATCTTCATACCCAAAAGCATGGATATGAAGAGGTGCTCCCGCCGTTTCTGGTAAATTCCGCTACAATGACGGCAACAGGACAGCTCCCCAAGTTTGAGCAAGACCTGTTCAAGGTCCAGGATTGGGACCTGTACATGATTCCGACCGCAGAGGTCCCTGTGACCAATATTCACAGCAATGAGACCCTGGCGGAAAAGGAACTTCCCAAAAAATATGTGGCCTACACTCCCTGTTTCCGTTCAGAGGCCGGTTCTCACGGCAAGGATACGAGGGGCATAATCCGGCAGCACCAGTTCGACAAGGTGGAATTGGTCAAACTGTGTGAGCCTGAAAATTCCAATGACGAGCTTGAATCTCTGCTGGCAGACGCGGAGGAGGTGCTTCAGCTCTTAAAACTTCCATACAGGGTCGTGCTTTTGTGCAGCGGCGACCTCGGTTTTTCCGCTACCAAGACTTACGACATCGAGGTGTGGATGCCGGCCCAGAACAAGTATCGCGAGATCTCATCATGCAGTAATTTTTTGGATTTTCAGGCAAGAAGGGGTGGAATACGCTACCGGCCTAGAGGAAAGAAGAAGAGCGGACTGGTTCACACCTTAAACGGGAGCGGACTGGCAGTGGGACGGACCCTGGCCGCTATTTTAGAGAACTGCCGGCAACCGGACGGCACAATAAAAATCCCTGAGGTCCTGGCGCCCTATTTTGAAAAACGATTTTGATTGGTTGGGGCTGCCCTTTACCCATAAATACTCTATTACTGAAACCCCGGCAGGGGTAGAGGCGTATAGCCGGTGTGCTTTAGCCACCGGTAACGGATTTTAGTAGATTTCGTCCTGAAGGGACGATGCTTTAACGGAGGATCGGCCACGGGAAGGCGTCGTCCCTTCAGGACGATTTCCTGTATGCACCCCATACCGGTGGCTGAAGCACACCGGCTATACGCCATTTCCCCTTTGGGGAATAAAATTATCGATGCACTTACTTATGGGTAAAGGGCAGGTCTACCCCCTTGGATGAAATTTTTGATGAATCGACTTGAGTCTGTCTCTGTCTACGTGGGTGTAGATCTGGGTCGTTACTATATCGGAATGTCCGAGCATGATCTGAACAGATCTGAGATCCGCTCCATGCTCCAGCAGATGTGTGGCAAAAGAGTGCCTTAATATGTGGGGGCTGATTTTTTTCTTTATTCCCGCGCTAAAGCCGGCATCCCGGATAATCTGCCAGAAACGCAGCCTTGTCATTGCCGTTCCCCTGCAGGTGACAAAGAGAAAGTCGCTTGCTCTTCCCTTGAGCAGTTTCGAACGCACCAGTTTGAGATAGGTCTCCATCTTTTCCCTGGCCGCATCACCAAACGGGATGAGCCGTTCCTTGGAACCCTTTCCAAGGACCCGGAGAAACCCCGCATTCATGTTCAGAGCAACAACCGGCAGACTCACAAGCTCCGTCACTCTGAGCCCTGTGGCATACAAAAGATAAAGCATTGCCGCATTGCGGAGTGATAAGGGATCCGAACCATCTATCGCCTCAAGAAGGGCTGTCACCTCGGAAACGGAAAGCACTTTGGGAAGAGACCTCCCTGATTTCGGCAAGTCGATTATGGATGTGGGATCAGATGGAATCAGGTCTTCGGAAACAAGAAAACGAAAGAAAGAACGAAGCGTTGAGATCCTTCTGGAGTTACTTCGGGCGGAAATGCCGTTTCCACGGCACCTGGCCAGATAGGCACGGATATGTCCGGTCGTAACATCGCACCACCCCCTGACTCCTGACTTTTCAATAAAACCAAGGAATGATGCAAGATCGGAATGATAAGATAGAATGGTGTTTGCGGCCAGTCTTCGTTCGGCCGCCAGATAGTGAAGAAACAGGTCCTGAAAATCGAGCAACGCCTTAGGCGTCATAACAGTATCAGGTCTGTCGGTATGCGGACTTTTAATAATCCCTCGCCATTCGATATACGAGTTTCCGGAGTTTACGCTTGGCTTCCGCCTGTTTACGGCGTCGCTTCACGCTTGGCTTTTCATAATACTCACGCCGCTTCAACTCCTTCTTGATACCATCCATCTGTAGTTTTTTCTTCAGCAGTCGAATGGCATGCTCAATATCACCTTTTACTTCTACTTCAATCATATTATCTCCAGTTCAGCCTAACAAAGGCAAAATATTTGTAACCGTTCACCAAAATCTTAGGTTCACTAAGCCCTTAGGGCAAACAATTTTTATAATTTATTATGCCGGGTGTTGTCAATTCTTTTTTTTCGCCACCGCCTCCCGGGGAAAGATCTTGCCGGGATTCATGATATTTTTTGGGTCAAAGAGAGTTTTTATTCGACGCATCATTTCCAGACTGTTTTTATCAAGCTCCAGAGGCAGGTAACCGGCCTTGGTGATTCCAATTCCATGCTCGCCCGACAGTGTGCCGGAAAGCTCTATCACATGTTTAAACAACCGCCTTTTGGCAATTTCGCACCGCCTGACCTCTTCCGGGTCTTCCCTGTCAAGCATGATATTTACATGGATATTACCATCTCCGGCATGACCAAATGTAAAAATCACAATCTCCAGCTCCTCACCGAGCCGCTCTATGAAATCGACCAGGTCCGAAATTCTGGTGGACGGAACAACTACATCCTCGCTCATCTTGTGTGGTTTTAATTGAAAAGCGGCGGGCGATATGGACCTTCTCGCCTGCCAGAGAGCATCCGCTTCGGCCTGATTCTGCGACTCTTTTACGGCCAGAAGATCAGACTGCTTGGCAAGAAAATCAGACATTTTTTTTGCCTGGCTTTTAACAGACTCGCTATCCCCGTCCAGTTCGACAAGAAGCATGGCCTCGGTTCCCGGCTCAAGCTCGTAAGGAAAACTTTGCGAGACGATCCTGATCGCGGTCCTGTCCATGTATTCCAAGGTACACGGCAGATGGACGGACAGAATCTCCGAAACAAGGGTTGTGGCCCTGTGGAGACTGGAACATAATACCAGGAAAGTCCTTTTGGCCGTGGGGCAGGCCATGAGTTTCAGGATTATCTTCGTGATTACGCCAAGCGTGCCTTCGGACCCGACAAAGAGACGGGTCAGGTCGTAACCGACTACGCCTTTGGCGGTCCTTACTCCTGTAACCATTATCTCGCCGTTTGGCAGAACCACCTCAAGGCCCAGGACATAATCCCTGGTAACCCCGTATTTGACCGCGCTTGGACCTCCCGCACATTCGGCCACGTTGCCTCCGATTGTGCAGAACCCCTTGCTGGCCGGGTCAGGGGGATAAAAAAGGCCCTTACGTCTCACCTCTTCCTGAAATTGGCCGGTGATCACCCCCGGCTCCACAACACCAATCCGGTTTTCACTATCGATCTCCAAGATCCGGTCAAGCCGGCTCATGGCCATTACCAGCCCGCCGGCCACGGGCAGGGAGCCGCCGGTCATGCCTGTACCCGCCCCCCTGGGCACTACGGGAATCGATTTTTCATAAGCCAGCCGCATGATAGAGCCGACCTCTTCCGCGGAACCGGGAAACACCACGGCCTCGGGCTGATATTCCAACATTGTTCCGTCATAGGAATAGCAATAAAGATCCTCCAGCGCATTGGTAACATTGGATGGGCCGACAATCTTTTTCAACTCTTTAATCAATGATGTATCCTTATAGCATGTAAGCGGTCACAGGCGGCGCATTTGCACACGTGCAGCGAAGTAAATGCCCTTGGGGTGCTCATCAATCAGGCTACCTGTTCGACTTCGGCATCAACTTTCAGACCAATTTTACGTTCAGTTACAGCCAGCTCATATCTTGTTTGAAGGTTCATCCAAAAACGGGCGCTGTTGCCAAAATAACGGGAGAGCCGCAGCGCTGTTTCCGCAGTAACACCACGCTTGGCATTAAGAATTTGAGTAATGCGTCCCGAAGGTACACGCAATGCCAGAGCGAGCTTGTTGGCTGAAAGTCCACGTGCCGTAATTTCACGTTTAAGAATGCGTCCCGGGTGTATGGGTTTCATGATTTTATCCCCTGTGATAATCCGTAATTTCAACATCGTACGCATCGCCGTCTTTAAAACGAAAACAGATGCGCCATGGACCATTTACCGTCATCGCCCATTGACCTGCTCTATCACCGGACAACTTGTGCAGACCGACACTTTTTAACGGACTTAAATCCTTCAAAGATTCTGCAGCGTCAAGAGCGGCGAGCAAATCATCAGCAGCATCCAGATCTAGGCCTCCTCGAAATTTGGATATCTTGCCATCTTCGTAAAAGCGTCGAGAACGACTATTTGCCCATGACCTGATCATACATATATGATACTACGGATAATGTAGTACTGCAAGCGTTCAAAAAAATAAGGGGTTGGGGCCAAAGGAGACATCTATTTGCAAATTGACTCGGTCAAGTAAAAAGTCATAACAATTTTTACCCGTAAGGCCTTTTTGTCTTGACAATTTTTACCTTGGATATATTTTTGTCATATGCGTGTGCGATATTTATCGAGCTTCCTGCGAGAAGACCTGCAAAAAAAGATGGTTTTTATCGGCGGCCCCCGGCAAGTCGGCAAAACAACTCTGGCCAGATTTCTGGCGGACGAACACAGCCGCCGCGTTTATTTCAACTGGGACAATCCTCAACATAAAATTCAGATCATAAACCAGCAGTGGCCACCCAAAACAGAGTGTATCGTTTTTGA
>DAOVYS010000249.1 GCA_030635485.1 Pseudomonadota bacterium
GATTGCCTTTCAGACGAATCTGTTAGCGCTGAATGCGGCAGTTGAGGCAGCCCGTGCCGGTGAAGCGGGTGCGGGTTTCGCAGTTGTGGCCGAAGAGGTTCGCAATCTTGCTATGCGATCGGCCGAGGCATCCAAGAACACAGCGGTTTTGATCGAAGGCACCGTCAAGAAGATCAAGGATGGATCAGGCATGGTGACCATGACCAACGATGCCTTCACCGAGGTGGCCAAAATTTCTGTAAAGGTAGGCGACTTGGTCGCCGAGATTTCTGCGGCATCTAAGGAGCAGGCCCAGGGAATCGAGCAGGTGAACAAGGCAGTTTCCGCTATGGACACGGTGACCCAACAGGCGGCATCCAGTGCTGAAGAGTCTGCTGCCGCCTCTGAGGAGATGAGCGCCCAGGCGGAAAATGTGAAAACGATCATAGCTGACTTGTCTGCCGTCATACAGGGGAGCGGGGGAAAAGACAAAACCGACACAAAAGTTGATGTCAACCATTTCCCAAGCCGTAAAGGCGCCATTCGGTATGACTACGCAACTCCGACGGAAAAGATCAGGCCCGAGGGTAAAAAAATGGAAGTTGTGAAAAAAAGGGAATTAGATCCTAGTCGCGTCATTCCCATGGAGGAAGATGATTTTAAAGACTTCTAACCCTAACCCAGATAAACTGAAATTTTAAAAAATCCTGGACTATTTTCAGTACCACCCCCTGAGGGGTATAAGTACCTTTACGAAAATATTTTCTAAGGTACTAAATCTCGCTGCTTTTCACCCTTGGCAAAAGGCACAATCTGACGATCATTAATGGAAAAGGTCATGGCGGGATACTTAAGGGTATCTTGAATAATTTAGGATTTTCGTTCGAGGTCAAGGAACAGTGAAAATGAAAAAGCACCCATTCGGGTATAAACTCTGCATATTAGGCATATGTGAGCATTTTTCATTTTTGCTGTGACGCCGAGATCGGACGAAAAGACAATTATTCAAGATGGCCTTAAATAAGTTGGTAAGGCTCGCAAAAGTCGCTCGATGGACACATATTTATCTTACCATATTGTCAAACATTAATTTGTAGCGCTGGTAAACGCTTTTAAGCTTTCCCCTCCGATATAACCACAATTTTGTTGTCTGGCATGGCTTTCAGTGCTTCCGCAGCGTTTCCACGGTTTACACTGATTTCCATGAAATCGCGGCTTCCGAATAGTGCAAGAAGGCTCCCGGTGGAAGAGGCGGCATACGAGGTCCGGATGCCTTTGATAGTCCGCTCATTGATCCGGATTGAAACAGAGTGCTCCAGATCGTTCGGGAATAGTTGGGAAACGTCGTCTCTGTGGATGTTGGTCATCAGGTTGCCGAAGCTGTCTGTACGCAATACGGTTCCGGTTATTCGGCCTTTTGCGGGATCGATTCTGACCTCGGGCATTGAGAGTATGACGAGTTTGTCGGGATCTATTCCGTTTCCAACCTGTTCCGGCGGGAAGTCACCGGCAAGTTGCGCTGCAACAGGCGCAAAGATGTCACGGCCGTGAAACGTGTTGCTTAGAGGTTTTAGGAACAGATGATCGCAATTCACCTCATATGCGGCATCAACGTATTTATTTATAAGAAAAAGGGACAGAAGACCATTGTCAGGCACAAGGAACAAATGATTTTTTGCGCTGACAAGTACGATCCTCCGGTCAGACCCGACTCCTGGGTCGACAACTACAATGTGAATCGTTGATTCGGGGAAATAACGGTATGAAGAATATATGACATACGCGGCCTGTAGTATGTCATGGCGGCCGATGTTATGGGTCAGATCGACTATCCTGGCGGAAGGGCGCCTGGATAGAATCACTCCTTTCATTACGCCGACATATTCATCAGTCAGCCCGAAGTCGGTTGTTAATGTGATTATTCTATCCATATTAGTTACTACAGAGGCGCAAAGTATTTTTTTTGCTCGTTGTTGTCATTAGTCATTAGTCATTAACTCATGCAGCCCGACAAGTGATACCCTGGAATTGAGCCTGTTTCCAAACTCTGTGACAGCCTCAAGGGTCTCCCTGCCAGGGTGACCGATTCCGATTGCCCGGCCGCGTTTTTCCGCTATTTTTATGAGTAATTCAAGCTGGGTTATAATCTTTTTCCTGTCATGGTCATTATCCAGGAAGACATCTCTTTTTAACGTTTTTATGCCCATCGCCTCTGCCGTTGAAAATCCTACGCTTTTGGATGTGGTGAGGCTGTCCAGGAAAAAGAGGTCTTTGGCCCTGACCTGTTCAAGGAATATGCGCATTGCTTTGGGGTTACTTGTGAAGCGGGAGCCCATGTGGTTGTTGACCCCAATGGCCATTGGAACCTCGGCCAGATCTTTTTTAAAGATTTTTTGGATCGTTTTTTTGTCCATGGAAAGCATCAGCGCGCCGGGACCAGGATCCCATTTTGAATCGTTCGGCTCCATTGGAAGGTGGAGGAGAATGTCTCTGCCCAGTTGCCTCGCCTTTTTAGACAGTTCCTCGGTGTGCGGTCCGAACGGCAGAAAGGAAAAAGAGAGTTCCATATCCAGTTTAAGAAATTGTTCACCGATTGCCTTTCTGTAACCCATGTCGTCAATGATTATTGCAACAAGAGGTTTTTTTTCAGTTTCAGCCTCAGGTTTTGCAACTCTTTTGATCTCCGGCACGATAACGGCCGGCACCCTGACCGGTTCAGCTGTTCCAGGTTTTTCCGTATTGATCGGAGGGGGTTTTTTGTGGACAGTGGTCAGTGATCTGGGCTTGGGAGTAGTGACGGTTCCCGGTCCCAGGAAGACGAAATAAATGGTTGCCGCAAGGGTGACAGCCAGAAGAAGTGCGAGGAGCAGAGGAAGAATAAGTCTTGTATTCCGGGTTGTTACTTTTTTTCTTTTTGTCATGTTTGATGGTCCTACTTAGGGTGCAATACAAAAAAGTGATAAGACATTAAATCAGTATGTTCAATGGCTAAACCGCATTATCTCCATGGTGTCACTTTTTTGTGTTGCACCCTCCTATTTATCCCGTTCCAGTACATACCCTGCCAGGCTGATCAGAATATTTTTTGCCGGACTCTCCTTAAAGATATCCAGTTCTGAAATCGCCGTACTGATCAGTCCTTCCGCCGTGTTTCGGGCGTATTGAAATCCGTTTTTTTCCTGGATGATTTCTTTTGCAGTATCCACGTTGCGAGCCCGCTCTTTCCGGTCGCTTTTAAGAAGATTCATGAGAACGTTTTTTTTGTCCGGATCGGAATAGGCAAGGGCATGAATAAGGGGTAGTGTCATTTTTCCTTCAGCAAAGTCGTTTCCTGTCGCCTTTCCGGTTTTGTTGGAATCTCCAAGGTAATCGAGCAGATCATCGACAATCTGAAAGGCGAGGCCCAGGTTTGTCCCGTATGAGCGTAAGGCGTTTCGTTCCCGATCGTTTCCGCCTGCCTGTATTATGCCTGTCTCGCATGCTGCTGAGATCAGGGCCGCGGTTTTGCCGCTTAAGACCTGGAAATAGTTTTTTTCCGAATAATCAACCTGCTCTACGTTCTGTAATTGAAGAAATTCGGCCTCCACCATTGCGGATGTGGCCTTGGAGATAATCTTTAAACATTCAACGGTTCCGGCAGTGCCTGCCAGGAGCATTGCCCTGGCATGGAGAAAATCCCCTGCCAGTATA
>DAOVYS010000206.1 GCA_030635485.1 Pseudomonadota bacterium
CAGCGGAAGAGATCAACCTGAAGTTTCCGTTGCTCACCAATTTTTCATCAGCCGCAAACTCCATTGAAGCGCTGATCAAATCCGCAGGTTTGGCGCCTCCAAGCTTTTCAGCAAAAATTGACGGCAGCCTTGTAAATCTGACCGGAAAGACAGAGGTTACCGACCAGGGTATTAAAACCACATTCAATGTCAATCTTAAAGGGCTTGATCTTGCCTCTTTATTCCATTATATCCCCTACCGCCTTGACCATATTGCGGTTGCCGGAGGAAAGGGCGATCTGGACCTTGATCTGGTTTTAACCTCACAAGAAAAAACAGATACCAGACTGGAGATCAAGGGAGGCGCACACCTTTCAGAACTCCTTTTAACTACCCGTACGGGCAGGCCGATCATAAAACTTGGTGCCGGCAAGGTTACAGGTGTCTTTTCCCCAACAGACCGGCAATATCACTGCACGGAGATTGTACTGGAAGGTCCTGAAATCCACATTGAACGATCCGCCGACTCCGGATGGCTTCTTCCGTGGGCCTTTGATTCGGAAAAAACCTCCACCAGCCGGTCCGGATCAAAAAAACCGCTGCAAGTCTCCATTGACAGCCTTTCTGTCTCAAAAGGGAGACTTTCATTCTCAGACAAGTCTATTCCAGGGGGCTACTCTGACACATGGTCTGAAATCAGCATGAACCTGAACAGCTTTTCACCTGGAAGCGACAGGCCCGCGGAATTTACCATAAACGGCAAAAGCCGGACAAAAACAACTCTCTCCGGCCAGGGGCAGGTTCATCCGAGGCCGTTTAAAGCACAAGGATTCCTGGTCATGGAGGGTATAGACATTACCCGTCTTACGCCCTATTTCCATCCAGCCCAAAAATTACGTCTAAAAGGCGGCCAACCCTCCAGACTGGAAGCGCGTTTCATGTTTGGGAAAGATCAGCCCCCCGGGAAAATGAATCTGATTCTGACCGATGCGGCCTTGCAGTGCCGGGATCTCAGTCTGGCCGGATCCGACACCGAATTCTTACAACTGCCTGACCTGACATTCACCAATGCCGGCTTTGACATGAACCAAAAAACTCTGGATCTGGGCCTTGTCAGCGCCAAAAAGGGCAGCCTGGTTTTAAAATGGGACAAAAAGGGAGAACTGAACTGGAAAAGATATTTTATTCACAAGGGGGAAAAGAACCAGGAAAAGAAAAAATCGTGGGTTGTCAAGGCACATTCCCTGGACTTCTCAGACGGCCTGGTTGACATTGATTCCAGTTTACAAGATAATCCCTTAAATCTACGCTTTAAGGATGTCTCGTTTCATGCGGAAAACCTTTCCACCGAATCCGGCAAAAACAGCGTTGTCTCAGGTTCAGCAAATCTGGACTCAGCATCTCTTCAGTTCTCCGGCAACGTGACCCCGGAACCATTTTCCGCTACCGTGGAATGGACTGGAAATGATCTGTCGGCTGCAACATTATCTCCCATTGTCAGCAGATGGTTTGTCCCCAGGATTACGGACGGTCTAATAGATGCCGGCGGGACAATCCACATTCCTGATTTTTCATTTTCCGGAACTTTAGGGGTCAACAATTTCTCTGCTCAGGACCAGAGAGGCAGGCAGGTTGTGAAGTGGCAACAGGCCGAATTCCAGAATCTCAAATTAGAGTCAAACCCGCCCGCTGTTGAGATTTCTTCAATTTTGGTGGACAGGCCGGTTTTAAAACTGCTCAGACAGAGTGACGGACCGCTTTCAGCAGGTTTTTTCAAAGACTCAAGATCTGAAAAAGATGGACATGAATCCGGGAACAAATTGAAGATAGATACGATTACAATCAACAACGGTGACCTTGTCTATTCAGACACCACACTTGATTCCCCCTATTCGCTCACCCTGTCCGACCTCTCAGCCTCAATTTCAAGGATTATCAACAGACCCGGCAACCGGGCCGCATATTCCTTAAAGGGGAGAATTCTGACGCCCCAAGGAACGCAGTCCGCTTCTTCACTTTCATCCAGCGGCAAAGCCGGTCTTTTTGATAAGCCCCTGTTTGCAGACCTGACAGTCAATGCGACCAACATGGACATTCGTCCTCTCTCACCATGGCTTTCGCACAATCTGGGCTATATGGTCAGGAGCGGGAGCCTTGATCTGACTTCAATTTTTCGTCAGGAAAACCTGGAAATATCGGGCAGGAACCAGATTCGTATTACAGGTCTTGAGCTTGGGAAAAGGGTTGATGAGAAGTCTCAGCTGCCATTTACTATTGGACTGCTTTTGGATCAGGACAATATCATAGACCTTAATTTGCCGGTCACAGGACCGGCCAGACCTTACTTTTCCTATGGCAATGGATTGGCCGTGGGATTGCGCGGGCTTCTGCTTAAAGCAAGGATATTCCCGTTCACCCTCCTTCCTTTAAGCAAAGAAGGACAGGTTCTGCCCAACCATCTGATCATACCGTATGGCAAATCGGAACCGACCCTGAAGAACAAAAATCAGCTGAAAGAGATGGCACGTATCCTTGAAATACGGCCGTCCATTAAATTGAAGATCCGAGGATTTGCCGAATCCAATGGAGACAGGGAATCCCTTCTGACTGAACGCGGAGAAGAGGCTGCCCGTCGCATAATCGAAACGGAAGCACGTTTTTCTGCTGAAATATCAAATGATTACGGCGGCGAAGAAATCCACTTTCCACACACGAGGGATATTGAATATGAGAGATCCATGCCAACGCCTGCCGACGTGAGTGATGATCTTCTCATCGTCCTGGCAAAACAGAGGGCAAATGCGATAAGAGACTTTCTTGTCAATGGTCTGAATGTTGCGCCGGACCGTATAGAGGTGGATAAATCCGGAGAGCTGATCAAGGCCGGGAATCTGGGCAGGCCCGGGAATCGGGTTGATTTCATATTTAAGGTCAAATAGTGTCTGTCCGGAACAGTAACATTTCCGGCCAAAGGATACAGCAATGCTGAAAAAAATACGGGACCTCTATTTCAGTGACGTAGCAACCAAGATCGATATTGCGCGCCATCTTTTTAAGGCATCGGGAGACCGTCTGAAATCCGACCCGGCTGTTAAAGAAAAACTATTGCTTCTTGTCCGCTTGACCGACGTATTACGGAAACAGATGCGGTCCATGGGGATATTCGAGTTATGCGGCAGGTGCGGCAGCAGCCCGGCCGGGGGGTGCTGCAGTGCGGAAATGGCAAATGAATCAGACGCTGTTCTCCTCTTCATGAACATGCTCCTTGACCGCGAAGTCGCTATCCGGCGGGATGATGACTTTGAATGCTGTTTTCTTGGCAAACGAGGATGCACACTGATATTGAAACCGATATTCTGCCTCAACTACAACTGTGAAAAAATCATGACCGGTTCCAGCAAAAAAAATCTGGCTGAACTTGAAAGAGCGACAGCCGGCCTGCTCGGAGAGCAGACAGCTCTTGAAAATATGATCCTGCGGTCAGGTTTATTTAATGACTATTCAGATTCGGTAGCTATTCTTACCTCCTGACAGTCATTTCTTACTTCCCTTATCACATGCACCCACTGGAAAAGAAAACTCTAAAAACTATCCGTCAAAAAGAACTGTTTCAAGACGGAGAGAGCGTGATCATCGGTGTATCAGGAGGTCCTGATTCCATGGCATTGCTTCATGTCCTGGCCCGCCTTGAATCCGAACTGAATCTTACGCTCATTGCGGTTTATCTGGATCACGGGTTGAGACCGAAAAAAGAGACTGCCAAAGAGGCTGATCTGGTTCGGGCGCAGGCTGATAGTCTGGGAGTCTCGTTCGTGACAAGGGAAGTATCGGTTCGGAAATTTGCCAGGGACAAAGGCCTTTCAACCGAACACGCGGCCAGGCTGCTCCGCTACAATTTTTTCAGCGATACGGCAAAAGAGCGGTCAGCCCGAAAAATAGCCGTGGCCCACACGGCAAACGATCAGGCTGAAGAGGTCCTGCTCCGCCTGATCAGAGGGACCGGGAGAAAAGGACTTTGCGGCATGAAAATGGTCCGTGACAAAATGATCGTAAGACCCTTTCTGAATATCAGAAAAGTCCAGCTCCTCGATTATCTCAGCCAGAAGAAAATCGATTTTTTAACAGACTCCTCCAATCAAGACCGCACATTTACCCGAAACAGGGTCAGACTTGATCTTATCCCTTATCTTGCCGACCATTTTAATCCCAATATCAGCCGCACACTCCGGCAGACTGCAACAATACTCCAGGATGAAGAGACGCTCCTTGAAGAGATCACTAAAATTTCCTTAAACGAAATAATCGAGGAGAAACAAGGGGACCATGAATTGCCTGTTGTGGAACTGACATTGAACAAATTTTCGGCAGTGGACATTGCGATTCAGAGACGCGTCCTTGAGACGGTATTCTGGAAGATGGAAGCAGAGCCCAATTTCCGCCAGGTTGAACAGGTTATTGAGCTTGCCGTTTCAGGGGAAACCGGGTCAAAGACACATCTTGCCCGCGGACTCCGTGTAAACAAGACCAGGAGCCGTCTCTGTTTCTCCTATCCCAGGGGCCGAGTAAGAGACCGTGGAGATCTTGAGAAACCACAACCAGTGGAATTTGAGATTTTCATTAATGGGCCCGGGACCTACGTTGTGCCTGAAACCGGTAATACATTTATATTCGAAGAGTTGGACAGAGTGGCAACACAGTCTGAAATCCGGACACGAAACGTGGAATTCCTGGACCTTGATCTTGTATCATTCCCTCTTATCTTGAGGTCAGTCAGGTCCGGCGACATTTTTTACCCCCTTGGCGCGCCGGGCCGTAAAAAGGTGAATGATTTTCTTGCTGATTTAAAGATCCCCTTAAAGGAACGCGCCCGAATCCCGCTCCTTGTCTCAGGCGGCGTGACAGCAGCCCTGCCCGGCATCCGGCCCGGCCACGATTTCCGCATCACGCCTGCAACAAAAAGGGTGCTCAAGATAACCGTGGAACACAACAACAAAGACCTTTACTGACAGATTGACACATGGTAAATTGCAGCCATTGTAATTGATCTGACCATTTCAGATTTTTCGTGGGCGGGTAGCTCAGCTGGATAGAGCGTTGGCCTCCGGA
>DAOVYS010000112.1 GCA_030635485.1 Pseudomonadota bacterium
AAGCGCGTTCACAGGGGCCGCATCTACACATAATCAGGGGGCAACCGGGGCATAAGTTAGACTATAGCTGGTTGCCCTGATCACGCACAGCTACAGCACATGTGAACGCTTACATGCCGGGGGGCGTAAGTTCTGTGTCCCTGGTGATCGGTTACAACGTTTGCTACATCTATCTCAATCTATTTTCGCACATTTTTTCAGGGGATGTCAAATTGTTTCCGAATAAATAAGGGTAGGTTGGTGAGAGAATAGAGCAATTTAAACGGCAGATTGCAAAGAGAGGGTAAGAGGGTATATTTTGATAGCTGTTTTTTTTAGGCATTTCCTCGTGGGAAAAAATGGATCACCCCGTCAATTTCAGATGTGTCGCAGACTTCCCCTAACCCGAGTTCGAAAAATTGACCAAACTGTTCTATTTGAATAGCAAAGGCCTCACCGTCCGGCAAGTGATAAACGATTGTCTGAACCTTGTTTAAATCAACAGGTTTGTCGAGAAGTCTCATGGAGTCACCCCCTTTATAACTCTCATATCGGCAAAAACACCTTTCATCTGAAGGATTCGGAATAAAAATGGCGGAGCACTGTTTCCTGTGTCTCCTTGTATAGAAAGTGTAGTCATTCGTGGAGGATATTCAAGGGAGAATTGTTACAGTTCGGTGGTTTTAGCTATATTTCGGCATCACGCTGAATAGTTACGGAGAATTTTTGATCTTTTTTAGTAATTTTTTCTGACAAGCACCTCTCGTGGTTTGGAACCGTCGGAAGGACCGACTACCCCTTCCTTTTCCATGATTTCAATCATTCGAGCCGCTCGATTATATCCCACTCGCAGTCGTCGTTGCACCATGGAGATTGATGCGTGGTCGGTTTCGCAGACCAGGGCTATCGCCTCGTCATATTTTTCATCGTAATCCTCGGTCCCGCCCGGTCCATCTTCTTTATCCGGTTCATCGCAAATCTGCGTCATGGATTCATCGTACGCTGCAGCTCCTTGTTTTTTTAGGAAATTCACGATGTTTTTTATCTCATTTTCCACGATGTAGGCACCGTGGATTCTCTGGAGTCTGGTCGTGCCGGGAGCCAGGAACAGCATGTCACCGGAGCCCAGTAACTGTTCCGCGCCGGAGCCGTCCAGAATGGTTTTGGAGTCTATTTTCGAAGCGACTTTAAAGGAGATTCTTGTGGGAAAATTGGCCTTGATCAGACCTGTAATCACGTCTACAGACGGCCTCTGGGTGGCGAGTATCAGGTGCATTCCAGCAGCTCGGGCCATCTGGGCCAATCGGGCAAGGGAGTCTTCCACTTCTTTGAATGAGACCATCATAAGATCTGCAAGTTCATCAATGATTATTACGATAAGCGGTAATTTTTCTTCGGATACCGCGTTATACGCGGAAATATTTTTTGCCCGTGCCTCCTCCATGAGTTTGTAACGCCTTTCCATCTCCCTGACCGCCCATTGAAGGGCGCGGTTCGCCATCCTGGGATCTACTACCACCGGATGCAGAAGATGTGGAATTGACTCATAAGATGAGAGCTCAATGCGCTTGGGATCTATCATCAGAAGCCGGACTTCATCGGGCGAGGCCTTAAGCAGGATGCTGCAGATGATCGTGTTTATGGCAACACTCTTGCCTGATCCGGTCGCACCGGCAATGAGCAGGTGGGGCATCTTGGCCAGATCAGTGATAACCGGATTGCCGACAACGTCCATTCCCAGTCCGAGGGTGAGTGTGGAGATAGAGTTTATAAAACTTTCATGGGCCGTTATATCTCTTATATTGACGATTTGTCTTTCCTGGTTTGGAATTTCAAGGCCAAGCGCGGCTTTGCCGGGGATAGTACCTATAATGCGGACACTTTCAGTTTTTAATCCCAGGGCCAGGTCATCGGCAAGGGAGACGATTTTGCTGATTTTGACTCCAGGCGCGGGCGAGAATTCGTAGGTTGTGATCACAGGCCCGGGTGAGATGCCAACTACCTTTCCATTAACACCGAAATCGCGCAGCTTTTTTTCGAGCTGTTTGCTGACCGTAAAATAATGCTCTTTGTCGATCTGGAGATTTTTCTTTTTCGATCGATTCAAAAGGCCTATGCCCGGCAGTCTGTATTCTTCCGTGGAGAGGGGAAGGGGCTGGAACTCGGCTTCATTTTTTTCGTCATGAGATGATATTACAATCGGTTCATGGAGACGTGGAATCGCTGTCGATTCGTAGTCAGGTTCGGAAATCATGGGGCGTTCCGCCTTGGCTTTGATTTTTTCAGCCATTTTTTTGATGCTGTTGTCCCGGTTTCTGTGGACCTCTTGAACTTTTTTTCTCCCCCAATCAAAAAAATGGAAGAGTTTTTTCCCGAAGAAATAGGGCGAAAACCTGACAGAGGTCATGAGGGAAATGGTGAAAAGGGAAACAAAGAGAAGAATGGATCCAGGTGCGCCAAAGTATTTCCGGCAGAATCCGAAGAGATTTTCTCCCAGCCAGCCTCCGGCAGGATAGATTCTTCCAAAAAGATCAAAGGCTTCTATTCCGAGTGACATTAACAGGCAGCAGCTTGAAATAAGGATTCCTGTGCAGCCCAGGCATATAAGCGGCAGGTTTTTTAGACTGCCTTTGGAAAAGAAGAACTGGATTGAAAAAAAAATGATGAGAAAAATAAGCCAGAATGAGCTTATTCCCAGGAAATTCATCAGGATTCCGGCGATGAAGCCGCCGATCCGACCGCCCCAGTTGGCTGAATATGCCGTGGTTGCGGAAGGATCGGGGAGTGAGAAGCTTGAGAGACATAACAGAAGGAATGCGGCAAGAAAAATACTGCATACGGCCAAGGTTTCCTGCCAGAGCGGGGGCGTCTCCTGCTGTTCTTGTCCCTTGCCCATTATTTTACCTATTTGACTGCCTCCGATTTTCGCAGTGCATCCAGTATTCCGTTTATAAATGCTCCGGATTCCTCAGTGGAGTATCGTTTGGCAATTTCAATCGCCTCATTGATGGCAACGCTTGCAGGAACGTTATCGGAAAAACAGAGTTCGTACGCGGCTATTCGCAGGATATTACGGTCAATCAGTGACATTCTGGGGATTCTCCAGTTCGCGGCATGAGCCTGGATTATGGAGTCGATTTCAGTAAGTTTTTCCGTGACCCCTGATACCAGTTCCTTGGCATATGGCATGGCCTTTTTCCCGGCCATAAAGTGTTCACACACAAGCAAAAAACCTTTGTCAGCCGGCTTATCGTTTACTTCACACTGATAAAGTGTCTGAAGTGCAAGTTCTCTTGCCTTTCGTCTGGCGCCCATAATAAGCAGTTATAACTGCCCCAGGAGATTGACCATCTCAACAGCGGCTGATGCGCATTCCGACCCTTTGTTGCCGGCCTTGGAACCGGCCCGTTCAATGGCCTGCTCGATCGTGTCTGTGGTGAGTACACCGAAAATAATCGGCATTCCGGTTTCCATCATGGCCTGAGCGATCCCTTTGGCAACCTCATTTGCCACAAAATCAAAATGAGGTGTCGCTCCCCTGATGACGGCTCCAAGGCAGATTATTGCATCGTAACGCCCTGATTTGGCCATTTTCAGCGCAACCAGCGGGATTTCATAAGCCCCTGGGACACGAGCCACTTCAATGTTGTCGTCTTTGGCGCCTGATCGAATCAATGTGTCGAGCGTCCCTTCCAAAAGCCGTTCTGCAATAAATGCGTTGAACCTGGCAAGCACGATCCCGAATTTTTTCCCATCAGCCTGTAAGGTCCCTTCGAAAAATTTTGCCATTTAAATCTCCTGTTGTGATTTGCAGACCTCGTTAACCACTCAACCACTTAACCATATCTGTTCGTAAATATTCGGCCAACCCTTCTCGATATTGATCGGCGGCGTTGAATATTGAATTTGCATTTCATGTTTTCATCATGGTTCCGACTGTAGGGGCAACCCTTGTGGTTGCCATGTCTGGATAGGGTACCCACAAGGGGTGCCCCTACTATCTCTTGTTATCTGTAATCAGATCCAGCATGTGTCCCAGTTTATCTTTTTTGCATTTGAGATAGTTCAGGTTTTCCGGCACTGCCTCCATCTCGATCGGCACGCGGTTCGTGACTTCAAGGCCATATCCCTCAAGGCCTATTATCTTTTTTGGATTGTTTGTAATGAGCTTCATCTTCCTGACACCGAGATCATGCAGAATTTGTGCGCCGATGCCGTAGTCGCGCAGGTCGGGCTTGAATCCGAGTTCGAGATTCGCCTCTACGGTGTCAAGTCCGTTGTCCTGAAGAGCGTAAGCCTTCAGTTTATTTACCAGTCCGATTCCCCTGCCTTCCTGGTGCATGTACAGGATGACCCCCTGTCCTTCATCTCCCACCATCTTCATGGCCGCATGAAGCTGGCTGCCGCAGTCGCAACGAAGTGAACCAAATACGTCACCAGTGAGACATTCCGAATGGACTCTTACCATGATTTCCTCGTCAGGGTTGATCTCGCCTTTGACAAGGGCCAAGTGCTCGTTGTCGTCAACATCATTTGTATAGACAATGGCCTTGAATTCGCCGCCATAGCGTGTGGGCAGCTTGGTTTCGGCCGCCCTGTGGACCAGGATTTCTTTTTTTATACGGTAGGCCACAAGGTCGGCGATCGTGGCGATTTTCAGAGCATGTCTTTCAGCGAATATTTTGAGGTCTGACATGCGGGCCATGGTGCCGTCTTCTTTCATGATTTCGCAGATTACGCCCGTAGGATGTAAGCCGGCCAGCTTGGAAAGATCGACCGATCCCTCGGTCTGTCCGGTCCGGACCAGGACCCCGCCCCGTCTTGCCCGTAATGGAAAGATGTGACCAGGGCTCACTATGTCTTGAGGTGTGACGTCAGGCGCCACAGCTGCCTGTATGGTCCTGGCGCGATCCGCAGCAGAGATGCCGGTCGTGACGCCGTTCCGGGCCTCAATGCTCACGGTGAATGCGGTCTGGAAGGGCGATTTGTTGTTCTGGACCATCATGGGGATCTGCAGTTTATCAATCAGTTCCGGTGTAAGGGTAAGGCATATCAACCCCCGGCCGTATTTTGCCATGAAATTGATTGCTTCCGGGGTCACCATCTGCGCAGCCATGCACAGATCCCCTTCATTTTCACGGTCTTCATCATCAACCAGGATGACCATTTTTCCTGACCGTATATCCTCAATTACGTCTTTAATTTTACTTACCGGCATTTCTTGTCACCATTATCGTATATTATTCGGCTGATACAGTCGTTTTAAGTTTTTAAAGTTTTTTTTGCTGATCGCTGATCGCTTACGTTCAGCCTATTTGAGAAAGCCGTGTTCAGCCAAAAAGGCAGGATTTATTCCTGATTCCTTCCCATTATTATCAGCTGACTTGGAGGAAAGGAGTTTTTCCACGTATTTCCCGATGAGATCGACTTCAATATTTACAGTGTCACCCTTATTCAGTTCGCCCAGTGTGGTCACCTTGAGCGTGTGCGGGATGATGGCCACTGAAAACGAACGTTCATCGCAGCTGTTCACTGTAAGGCTGATTCCGTTCACCCCGATAGACCCTTTTTCAATTATGTACTTAGATAACTCTTTTGGAATCAAAAAGGAGAAGAGTGTGAAATCCCCCATGGGTTTTTGTTCAGTAACAGATGCGGTCGCATCAATGTGTCCGCTGACCATATGGCCACCCAGTCTGTCACTGAGCCTGAGCGCTCTTTCAAGATTTACGGCGCTGCCGGCTGAGATATTACCGAGATTTGTTCTGGACAGGCTTTCAGGAGATACATCAACCGTGAATCTGCGACCTGAAATATCTCTTGCCGTAAGACAGATTCCGTTCACGGCAATGCTTTCGCCTTCTTCAGGATCGGTGATGTCGAAATCCGCCTCGATTACGAGCACTACACCCCCGCCTGACGGCCGCCCTGAGACTATCCTCCCTTTTCCCTGTATGATTCCTGTGAACATAATGTTGAAATTTGAAACTGGAGACTTGTAAGTTGAAATTACACACTCAGACCAAATCCTAACGCACATGGAACTGATCATGGGGGCACGGCAAGCAGATAATTGTTATCCACTTACCATGTAAGCATTCGAGTGCGTAATGTCAAACAGGCCTTCTATCATTACATCTTCTCCGAACCTTCTGGATCGGGTCATCTTCATGCGGCGAGCCGCCTTTACGGTTTTTGTTCCCAGTTCGTCAACCAGCGGCACGCCGTCGCCTCCGATAAATATAGGGGCCACAAAGAGATATGCCTGGTCAGCCAGGCCGGACCGTAAAAGAGCCCCATGGATTCTGCTTCCACCCTCAACCAGCACACTGGTGATTCCGGAATGGCCCAGTTCGGCGAGTACGTCTCTTATGTCAACATGTCCTTCAGGAGTCAGACCAACCTTTTTAACCCTGGCTCCGGCTGCTTTTAGTTTATGCATATCGGGTTCAGAGGGGTCGGGTCCGCAAAAGATCCATGTCTCGGCATTGGAAGAGAGTTGAAGCATTTTGGCGTCCGGACTCAGACGTAGATGAGTGTCCAGGATTACCCGCAATGGATCACGGCCTTTTTTGGCATGCAGCCGGGTGGTCAGGGAAGGATCATCGGAAAGCGCTGTTCCAATACCGATCATGATCGCATCTGTTCTGTTGCGGATCCGGTGGACCTCTTGACGTGACAGCTCGTTTGTAATCCAGCCGCTGTCGCCGGTACGGGCTGCAATCCTGCCATCCAGACTGACCCCGGCCTTGATGATCACCCATGGCAGGCCGGTAGTGATGTGTTTAATAAAGGGACGGTTTATCTTTTCGCATGCATCCTTAAGGATCCCGCTTGTCACATCGAGCCCGCGGGCAGTGAGAAATTCACAGCCTCCTCCGGCAACCCCTGGATTCGGGTCGATCATGCCGACGACCACTCTCCGTATTCCGCTTTTCAAGATGGCCTTGGTGCACGGGGGAGTTCGGCCTGTGTGATTACATGGCTCAAGGGTCACGTAAAGTGTGCTGTTTTTTGCCTGGTCCCCGGCCGCATTCAAAGCATGGACTTCCGCATGCGGTGTTCCGGCCCGCTTATGAAAACCTTTGCCCACGATATGGCCATTTTTGACAATAACAGCTCCGACCGCCGGGTTTGGTGAAGTCCTGCCAACCCCTTTTCCGGCCTCCTTGAGAGCCAGTTTCATGAATTTAACATCCTGGTCCGATACTTTATTCCTCACGGCTACCCAGCATAATCTTCAATTCATCCATGAATTCATTTATGTCGCGGAACTGACGGTAGACAGAGGCAAATCTTACATAGGCGATTTCATCTATTTTATGGAGTCCTGCCATCACCCGTTCACCTATAATCTCGGTGGCAATCTCCTGTTCACCCATGTCTTGCAACTCCCCTTCAAGTGAGTCCACAAATTTTTCAATCCGAGCAATGCTGACCGGGCGTTTTTCACACGCTGTTTTGAGCCCATGCACTACCTTGTCACGGTTCCATGCCTCGCGCCGACCATCTTTTTTGATAAGCATCGGCATGGTCACCTCGAGTCTTTCGTAGGTCGTGAATCGTCTTCCGCATGACTCGCATAATCTGCGTCGGCGCGTGATTGTCTGTTCCTTGTTCAGGCGGGAATCAACGACTTTGTTCGACAAATCATTGCAGTATGGACATTTCATAATAGCACTTGTGACTCCTGAAGATTTTTAAAACTCTGTGCCTTATTGAACAACCTCCTATCCAATCTGCTTGAGAGGTATTCCTGCCTCGGTCATCATGGAAATCGAGAGATCATCAGCGTAGCCTTCCTTGTAATAGACCTCGGTTATTTGTGCGTTGATCAACATCTTGCTGCATATCAGGCAGGGCATGTTGGTACAGTACAGAACGGCTCCTTTAATGCTTACTCCGTGTAGAGCGGCCTGAATTATGGCATTTTGCTCCGCATGCAGCCCCCGGCACAGTTCATGGCGTTCCCCGGAAGGAATACCCATTTGTTCACGCAGACATCCTGTGTCAAGGCAATGGTTGATATTCATAGGGGCACCGTTATATCCGGTGGTGATGATTCTTTTATCACGGACCAGAATGGCGCCTACCTTCCTGCGCAGACAGGTTGATCGCTGTGCCGCCAGCTTCGTGATGTTCATAAAATATTCGTCCCAGGAGGGGCGTGAATTCCGGTCCATTGTTGTTTCGCTTCCTGATTTTAATGGGGCTCGTTCAAAAATAACTTAAAATT
>DAOVYS010000089.1 GCA_030635485.1 Pseudomonadota bacterium
TAAACGTGATTGGAAAGGAGCAGAAGCGTTTGGCAGAGATCAGAATTTCCGGCAGCCTGGACACGACAATGAAGGGACAAAAGTCTGAAATGCTCATTAGTAGTGACAAGACAATAGAAGGCGACGAGCTGGCCGGTCTTTGGGTTTCATCAAAGGGGATCGACAGAGGTAAAACAATGGAACCGGCTGCCACTCCCACTGTTGCTGCGACTTTGTCCCCAACAGAACCTGCCGCTCTGCCGCCATTGTGGATCTATGCCGGGCTCGACCTTGTTGACATCAAGTATAAGGACCTGCGCGTCAAAGATTTGATAGTGAATGCTACACTCAAGGATAACCAGCTCGCTGTCAAAGAGACGAATCTTAAGATCAACCAGGGAACGGTCAAAATTGACGCAGATTGCGATCTTGATGATCTGAATAAGCCGGGGTTCAAGACCGAGATTAATATGCAGAACCTCTCTTTTGATCCATTTATAACGAGTTTTGTGGGGATCTTCAAAAGCCTGCCCATAAAATTTGCAGGCGGACTTAAAAACCTCGATATCAAAGCGCAGGGATCGGGATACAAGATGGAGGATCTACAGAAAAACCTGTTGGCCGATGCAAGGTGGAGCCTCAGTTCATTTCGCGTCAAGTCGTTTACAGGACCGTATGCTAAGACTATGCCGATGCTGATGAATGTTTTTAAGCTCAGGATGGATGATCTGGCATTTGACGAAGGCGAGGGTCGGATTGAGATAACCGGCGGTAAAATCAAACTGGCGCCGTCCAAGCTGTCGTCAGCCAAACTGGGCTTGAATTATCAAGGTGAAGTCGAATTAGGAGGCGACTGGAAACAGGATCTGAAACTGCAGGGCGTTCTGTCGCCCGGTCTTGCTGATCGGGTGCCGAAATATGTACAATTAACACAGCTGGACAATGGCATGTCACAGACCAATGTTATTCCGTTAAAAGGTGACTTGACCAAGCCAGGCACGATTGTCGGGATAATCGGTTCAGCCTGCGTCAGCCCTGAATACAGGGAAGAGGCTGAGTTGATCGCAGCCCTGGCAAGCGGCGAGAAACCAAAGGCAAAAGACGTTATTGAAAAGGGCTTCAAACTTGGGATCAAAAAATATCTTGAAAAAGAAGATGCCGGGGACGATGAGGAGGGTAACAAGGAGAAGAGTGATAAGGACAAAGTAAAGGACTTATTGAAGAGCCTTTTCTAAACCTTCTTAAACCACCTGCCCCTGTCCAATCCAAGGGGGTAAAAAAATGAAAAAAACTGGTTGCCGATGAACATACAAAACGTTGTCCATTTTTTGCGTGAGGGGGTCTGGTCTATTCCATCAAGAACACTCTCTCCGTTACGTTCTTTTTTCTTGAAACAGCTGCGCATAGTGATTCTGGCCTTGCGCGGATTTGACGAGGACAAATGCGGCCTTCAGGCATCAGCGCTCACTTTTTATTGCCTTATGTCGATCGTGCCGGTTCTGGCAATGGCCTTTGGTGTAGCCAAGGGGTTTGGTTTGGAAGAGAGCTTAAAGCAGCAGCTCTACGAAAGGTTCCAGGATCAGTCCGTTATGATCACAAAGATAGTCGTTTTTTCGGAATCGATGCTGGAAAAGACCCAGGGCGGGCTTGTTGCAGGTGTCGGCGTGGCAATGCTCTTTTTTCTTGTAATAAAACTCCTGTCGAATATTGAAAAATCTTTTAATAACATCTGGGGGATACGCGAAGGAAGATCACTGTCCAGAAAGTTGACCGACTACCTTGCAGTGATGCTTGTCTGTCCATTGCTCCTGATTATGTCCAGCAGTCTGACAGTATTTCTGACGGCCCAGGCAAGCGAACTGACAGGCAAAATAGCATTTCTTCAGACATTCGGTCCTCTGATCGCCATTGCACTTAAGCCCCTGCCGTATCTGTTTGTTTTGGTGCTTTTTACCTTTAATTATATCTTTGTGCCCAACACCAAGGTCAGGTTTAAATCAGCGCTGTTCGGCGGTATCGTCGCCGCGGTAATTTACCAGATTGCCCAATGGGCCTATATAAAATTTCAGATCGGCGCTGCAAATTACGGCGCGATTTACGGCAGCTTTGCAGCCCTGCCTCTCTTTTTGCTGTGGCTTCAAATGAGCTGGCTGATCGTTCTGCTCGGTGCGGAAATATCATTTGCCTGCCAGAACGTAGATACCTATGAATTTGAGCCTGATTGCCTGAAGGTCAGCACCCGTTTTAAACAGATCTTGGCCTTAAGAATTGTACAGCTCTGTGTGCACCAGCTGGCTGAAGGTAAAAAGCCATGGCGAGCCGCCGCCATATCGCACGAGCTTGAGATACCTGTCCGGCTTGTACGCGAAGTCCTGTTTGAACTCGTACAGGCCGGCATACTCCTGGAGACGCGTTCTCTTGATGATGAACTCGCTTATTGGCCGGCACGGATGGTGGAAAACCTGCGTGTGAGTGATGTACTTTTTACCCTGGAAAAATTTGGGCATGATACGATTCGGGTGTCTGAAGAAGCCGGTCTTCAGAAATTCAAAAAGTCATTGGCAAAACTGGAAAAACTGGTTGAAAATGATCCTGCAAATCTGCTGATAAAAGATGTTTAGGACTCCCCGGCTGGATCTTGCGGCTTTTGGCCGGAATCTTTTACTTCTCCCCTGTATATTACATTTTTCTGTAAGAAATCAATCGGCTTATCAATGACATATTTTTTAGCTACGCCCAAGGGTTTTACAATCACGGTGTTGACACCAATGATGACACCGTCTGAAATAGTATCTATTGTTCTAAGAACTACATTTTTTTCAGATTCGCTTGCTATGTTTACTCTATTTCTTTCACGTCTTTCCGCCTCTTTTGCAATATCACCCATTGTCTGCGCATTGCCGGATCCTTCAATTCCCTCTATGTCCGCGGATCCGACTCTTCGAGAATCACGGTTATATAATGCTGCCGTTTTTTGATGATCATCCTTAAGAGTTCCGATGCCTTCTGAATTCCGGTAAACAGTCACCTTAGGCATTTCACCGGTTGTCTCTTCCGCACTGTTTGGAATTTTTTGATTATCCTGGCTTTTTACATCGTTTGCGGGTTGTGTGGTTACACATCCTGAAAAAATGGAGGTCGTGAAAAACAGAAAAGAACCCAATGCCGCCGTCTGCGCCCAAGTTTTGTGACCTGACTTTTTTGCTGTATTCATAATCGTACCCTGGTTTTTGCTTTTGAGTAGAGTGTTTTCATAACGCTTACCATTTCAAACGCTATACCCTGCAAGATGAATATGTCAATTAAAATGAGGTGTAGAATGACGAAATTTAAGAATTCTCCGGTTAGTTCTGGGGGAACTATTCAGCGGCTTCTGAACCTTCCTGAATTACATAGGCCTCAATACTTTCAACAAGGGCTGGAATAGTATGGGCTTTGGGCTGGATATGAACCTTGAGCCCGCTTTGTTCGGCTGTTTTTGTCGTGATCGGACCGATGGATGCTATCGTCACTCCATCCAACAGTTTTTTTAGTTCATCAGGGTCTTCAATCCCTATCATATGAAGAAAATTCGTGACTGTTGACGAACTTGTAAAGGTCACGATATCGATATTCTTTTTCTCAAATTCCATGCGCAATGATTTTTCGCCCTCTTTTGGACGCATATTTCTGTAAACCGGAACTATTGTCACCTGAGCCCCTGCCTTGCTCAGGGTCTCGGGTAATGCCTCTCCGCCGGCCACTGCCCTTGGAATCAGAATTTTATCGCCCTTGACTCCTTTGGCTGCCAGTTTTTTTGCCAATGCCTCACCGGTAAACTTTTTTGGAAGCAGGTCGGCCTTTATCCCGAATTTTATGAGTTCATCGGCGGTTGCAGTGCCTACAGCGCCTATCCGTGATGTTTTAAAGGCCCTTGAATCCATTCCCAGTTCAAAGAGCCGCGAGAAAAAGAACTTTACACCATTGGTGCTGGTGAACAGTACCCACTTATACTGTTTGAGATGTTTAAGCTCACGATCAAGTTCATCCCATGATTCCGGAGGCTTGATTGCAATTGTAGCCCATTCCCTGCAGTCAGCTCCAAGTTCTTCTAGTTGAGCAACCAGTTCGCTGGCCTGATCTCTGGTCCTGGTAATCAAAATACGTTTTCCGAACAGGGAACGGTTTTCATACCAATTTATCTTTTTACGAAGTCTGACAACATCCCCTACCAGCACGATTGCAGGCGGTTTTATTCGCGCTTTCTTGACATACGATGAAATTTTTTCTAATGGCCCAACCACGGTACGCTGTCTGGGGGTCGACGCCCATCTCACCACCGCGACCGGTGTTTTGGGGTCCCTGCCATTGTCTATCAATTTTTCAACAATATGGTCCAGGTTCTTGATGCCCATGTAAAAGACAAGGGTACCTGCCCCGGTTGCGATCTTGTCCCAGGCAACGTTGGAAGTAGGTTTGTCAGGGTCTTCATGGCCTGTGAGAAAGGTTACTGAAGCCGTATATTTCCGGTGAGTGATCGGGATGCCGGCATAGGTTGCAGCCGCTGTTGCAGCCGTGACCCCGGGAACCACTTCAAATGGAATGTCCGCTTTGACTAACTCCTCGATCTCTTCCCCGCCCCTTCCAAAGATGAATGGGTCGCCGCCTTTGAGACGCACCACTGTCCGGCCGGCCAAGGCATGGTCAATGAGCATCTGATTGATCTCTTCCTGAGTATGCGTATGTTTCACATGCCCCTTTTTTCCGGCATAGATGAATTCCGCATCCTTTGGCACGTGCTTTAAGAGCTTCTTGTTAGCCAGATAGTCGTAAACCACAACTTCCGCTTTTTCTAACACAGCCTTTCCGCGTAACGTTATCAGAGATGGATCTCCAGGGCCGGCCCCAACCAGATAAATTTTTCCTGATTTTGTTTCAGCTGGGCCTTCTTTATCAGAGTTAATGTCTACAGGATTCTCTGTTACGGAGTTCTCTTCTCTGGTGTTTTCTCTATTTTCAGCTTCCATTGTTCACCTGTGTTTCATATACTTCAGCCAGAATCTTTCCTCCACCCAGTTCCAGAATCTCTTCGGCCAGGTTTATTCCCAGTGATTCAGCGTCAGTCGGACTGCCTGAAATACTCTTTTTTATCACTTTGATGCCATCTACTTCGGCAACCAGGCCGGTCAGAGTCACCTGATCATTTTCAATTTCGGCAAATCCGGCGATCGGGACCTGGCATCCGCCCTCAAGACGTTTCAAGAATCCTCTTTCAGCTGTTACTGCGATTTTGGTATCCCTGTCATCAAGACAGGAAAGACCTTTTAAAAGTTCTTTGTCTTCTTTACGGAGTTCGATTCCCACAGCACCTTGCCCGACTGCGGGCAGCATCATGTCCGGCGTAAAACAGCTCGTTGCCCGTTCGGACAATCCCAGACGGTTCAGGCCTGCTGCTGCGAGAATAATGGCATCATACATCCCTTCATCGAGTTTGCGAAGACGCGTGTCAAGGTTTCCCCTTAAGTCCTCTATTACAAGATCAGGTCTTAAGGCCGCCAGCTGAGCCCTTCTTCTGAGACTGCTCGTGCCCACTTTTGCGCCCTGAGGAAGATCCTCCAGAGAAGAATAGCGGTTTGAAATAAAGGCATCCCTGGGGTCCTCGCGTTTTGTGATAATTCCCAGATGCAGCTGGTCCGGCAATTCGGAGGGAACGTCTTTCATGCTGTGAACGGCAATATCAACCTCCTTTCGCAGCAATGCTTCCTCGATCTCTTTGACAAAGAGACCCTTGCCGCCGACCTTTGCCAGAGGTACATCGAGTATCTTGTCACCCTTTGTAATGATCTTGGTCAGTTCAACCGTTACATCCGGATATTTTTTTTCAATACTTTCCTTTATCCAATTGCTCTGAGCTATTGCCAGAAGGCTTGCCCGCGTCCCGATTTTTACGATTTTTTGCATGAATAGACTTCCTTGTTTGTAATTGCTCAGGTTGTCAGGTTTAACGACCACCCTGAACCTTTAATCCCTTATCAATGACATGTTGCGCAGTTGCCTCCGGCACAGCTTGCGCAGCTGGAACCGGAACCGCGGAAAGATGAATCTCCCGACCCCCGGCCGCCGATCTTGTGGGAAAAGGTTGACATCAACTTTTTCAGATCCCCACTCTTGCACTTGGGGCAGACAGGTTTGTCGCTGCCTATTATCAATGTCTCAAATTTTTCTCCGCCAGGCCTGACAGATAAAATCAAAAAGGGGCATTTTAGTTTGGGGTCCTCTGTTAATTCTTAAATCAAATTAGATCAATTACAGCGGCAGCCAAGAGCGGTATCATCAGTTCGTGATGTCCCGTGATATTGTATCCTTTTCCCCCGTCAGCGGTCGGCCGGTTTACAACGTTTGTCATGGGACGGTAGTGACGGATAAAGTCAAAATTTGCCGTTGTGATGTTTTTAACCCGATTACCCAGGTTCCGGACAACTGTCAGGGCCTTTAAAAAGACCTCGGGCAACACCACCGCTGAACCGACATTCAGGTATGCGCCGCCTTCGAGATCAGCGACCATGCTGCAAAACAGCTTAAAATCATGATGACTCGTCTTTCCAATCGAGGCGCCGCATGCTGAAGGATGAATGTGGACAATATCGGTTCCGATCGCAACATGGACAGTGACCGGAACACCGAGTCTGCAAGCTGACGCCAGGAGGCTCATCTGGTTGAATTTGAATTTATTTTTCAGGAGAAATTCTCCAAGAGCCCGGCCCATGCCCTTGTCTTCGGCAGCGCCTGTCACAATTGCTTCGTTCACGGTTTCCCCGGTCTCTTTTGCAGCCCCGAATGCGCCGGATCCGATGACCTGTCCAACGTCTTCCGAGGTGCGGCCGACCATGGCAATCTCGGTATCATGAATGATTCCAGCGCCGTTCATGGCAAGACCGGTTATTATCGATCTTTCCATCAGATCAATAATAATGGGATTCAGACCGACCTTGATAACATGCGCGCCCATCCCGAGAATGACGGGTCGATCCGCGCTGCGGCATGCGGCGATCCTTTCCGCAAGTTCACGGAGGTCGCTTCCTGCCAGCTGATCGGGCAATGAATCCAGAAAATCGCGGACACTCGCCCCCTTTTTCAAAGGGCGGGCAAAACTATCCACAGTCACCTTGCTGAAACGGTCGTGAATGGAATAGGTGTTCAGTTTTGAAAAATCCAGCGGCTGATATTGTTTCATGTATCTATTGCACTATCTCCATGTAACCGTTCACTATGGGTACGAACTTACGGGAATCCCAGGCATGTAAGCGTTCACCAGTGCCCAGATGGACGCGATCAGGATGATCGGCTATAGTAGTCCCTATGCCGGTCTCATCCTGATCGCGTTCATATGGGGTGCTGGGGAACGCTTACATCTCCGTAAAGCGCCTCATCCACAAGCCGGCAGAGAATATGTTCAATCCAGAGATGAACTTCCTGAATGTGGGGAGTCATGTCAGTGGGAACGATTAAGGAAAGCCCCGCGATGTCACGCAGTCTGCCGCCCGAGCCTCCTGTAAGGATTGCGGTCTTAAGTCCTGATTTTTTTGCTGTCTGAATCCCCTTGATCACGTTTGGAGAATTTCCACTCGTGGAAATACCCAGTGCAAGATCACCCGGTTTGCCCAGGGCCAGGATCTGCTTTTCAAAGATATCATCAAAGGAAAAATCATTCCCCACGCTGGTCAGTATCGAGGAATCCGTGGTCAGGGCAATGGCAGCCAGGGGCGGCCTGTCGATCAGGAAGCGGTTTACGAATTCCGCTGCCATATGCTGCGCATCGGCCGCGCTTCCTCCGTTTCCAAAGATAAGAATTTTTCCGCCCTCTTTAATGGTTTCAATTATCCAACCGGCCAGACGGATAATCTCTTCCATTTGCACACGGACGAACTCCTCTTTTGCCGAAATCGAATCTTTAAGACTCTTTGTAATTATCTTATCCATAAATTTCAATTCCTATTCCTGAAATTTGATAGTCTCGCAAAAAGTGGCTAACTGAAACATCGTCCTAGATGATATCAAGAAGTTACAAGTGAATAACGCGTCGGTTGAGCGTTTTTTTGCGAAACGGACAAATTTTATGCACACAGTATTACCGCGCCTTGTCTTTGTCAATGGCGGTAAAAAGTTGTACTACAACTTTACGTTTTGAGATGAAATTTTGATGTAACTATTCAGCAGCACTTCATAGGAAGACAATCAGGTCGCCCAGCATACTGATGATGTATAGCTGATCAACCTGCTTGCCTCCCTATGAAGCGCCCCGCAGGAAGTGCCCTTGGGGTGCGCTGCTGAACAGTTACAGTTCGGTGGTTTTAGCTATATTTCGGCATGGGAGCTGAATAGTTACAGAGTTGTTCTATAATTTCCTTTTTTTCTATAGATTTTTTCATTTTCTACTACCGGCTCAAAGTCATCCGTATATCTGGTGAACCGGATGCTCTCTTTGTTTCCCAGGCACAGGATTCCGGCATGACACAAGCTTTCGTGAAACAATCCCAGAACCCGATCCCGCAGTTTTTTGTTGAAATAAATCATGACATTGCGGCATGAAATGAGATGCATTTCATTGAATCTTGCATCACTCACAAGGTTGTGATTTGAAAAAACTATATTTTTCCTTAAAAAAGGCGCCATCATTGCCGCGTTGTAGTGAGCGGTATAGTAATTCGAGAATGATTTCCGGCCTCCAGCCTTTTGATAATTGAAGGTGTATTCCTTGATCTCTTTTATGGAATAGATCCCTTCGCCGGCCTTTTGCAGCGCATTCTCGTTGATATCGGTTGCGTAAATCCTGGTACGTTCATAAAGGCCTTCCTCGTGAAGCGCTATAGCCATGGAATATACTTCCTCTCCCGTGGCGCATCCTGCTATCCAGATTCTTATGAAAGGATAGACCATTAAGCGAGGGACAACCTCTTTTCTAAAGGCCAGATAAAACGAGGCGTCACGGAACATTTCCGTCACGTTGATGGAAAAGTCCCCAAGCATCGCTAAAAAGAAATTTTGATCATCAAGCATGCGTTCCCGCATTTCAGAAATGGTGCGGAGTCCGGATAGCGCCATCCTGTGATGAATTCTCCGCTTTACTGAAGCCCGCGCATAATTTCTGAAGTCGTAGCCGTATTTTTCGGCCATGGCGTCTAACAGCAGATCTATTTCAATGTCTTGAGTATGAACGTTCATTATTGTGACAACCAGACTCTGATCAGTGACAGCAATTGATGGATATTCACCGGCTTGGGTAAATAATCAGTAGCCCCGGCCTGAATACATTTATGCCGGTCTTCTTTCATGGCTTTTGCGGTCAAGGCTATGATGGGAAGTTTTTTAAA
>DAOVYS010000070.1 GCA_030635485.1 Pseudomonadota bacterium
GACCAGATGTTGAATTGCGCCTGATATTCCGCATGCGATATATATTTTGGGGCAAACGGTTTTCCCGGTCTGTCCGACCTGGTGCGGATAATTGATCCATCCGCTGTCCACGGCCGCACGTGAGGCGCCGACAGCTCCGCCTACGGTGTCGGCGAATTCCCTGATCAGGGAAAAGCCCTTTTCATCGTCAAGTCCGCGGCCTCCTGAAATAATAATGTCTGCTTCGGTAATATTGATCTGGTCCGATTCTTCAAACACGGTCTCAAGAACATTTACCCTGGATACCATTTGTTCGGGATCGGGTCTGACTTGGATTATTTCACCTGTTCTCTCCGGATCACGAGGGTTAGGCTTCATTATGTTCGGCCGGACGGTTGCCATCTGTGGTCTGGTGTTTGGACATATGATGGTGGCCATCACGTTTCCGCCAAAGGCGGGCCTTGTCTGGAGAAGGAGGCCGTCTTCTTCCCTGATGTCCAGGTCCGTGCAGTCTGCCGTGAGCCCTGTTTTGACCAGCGTGGCTACCCTCGGAATCAATGAACGGCCTATGGCTGTTGCGCCGGCCAGTACAATTTCCGGTTTGTGTTCAAGGATCAGATTTTCCAGGATGTTTCCGTAGGCATCGTCCGTGTAGTCGGCCAGAGCATGGTCATCCGCTGAATATACTTTGTCGGCGCCCATGGCGATAAGTTCTTTTGCCGGTTCGTCCAGATTCGTGCCTAGTAATACGGCCGTCAGCTCAACATTCCGTTTTTCAGCAAGCTGCCTGCCCACACCCAGAAGTTCCAGCGAAACCGGCGCGAGCCGGTTGTTCCTGTATTCGGCAAAGACCCAGACTCCCGACCATTCGGAAAGATCGAGGCCGGGCGTCTTCTCTTCCTTTTCAATGGTCAGCGCCCCGACCTCGCATTCATCCACGCATGCGCCGCACAGATTACATTTTTCGTTCACTTCCGCAACGCCGTTGTCATTCATCGTAATTGCTCCAAAAGAGCAACATTCCTCGCAGGCGCCGCATCCTATGCAGGCATCAGTATCAATCAGTAACATAATCGTAACTAGTTCAGGTTAAGGTTAAAGGTTAAAGGTTAGAGGTTAGAGGTTAAGGAGAGTTGTTTTAACCTCTTTATATCAGCCCGTTGAGTTTTTCAACCAGTTGATCGACCTGTTCCTCAACCGTTCCGGTCAGCATGGAACGTTCACCTTTGAATTCGGGCGCAAAGACCCGAACCACCTGGGTGTTGGACCCTTTAAGCCCAAGACAATCCGGATCAGCCCCGATATCTTCAGCGGTCAGGGCGGTTACCGGGAGTTTTTTAGCCTTCATTTTGCCTTTAAGGGAGGGGATTCTGGGTTCATTGATTTCCTTGACCACTGTAAAAAGCGCCGGCAGAGTGACCTCTACCTCGTCATGTCCGTCATCCATCATACGCTGGAGGCGCATAGTCCCGTCCGAATAATCCACGATTTTCTTCACATACGTAACATACGGGATGTCCAGCCTTTGTGCCAGGCCGGGGCCGACCTGGGCGGTGTCTCCGTCAATGGCCTGTTTGCCGCACAAAATAATGTCCCCGATGCCGATTTTTTTTGCCGCCATTGCCAGCGTGTATGAAGTGGCCCATGTGTCTGCCCCGGCAAAGGCGCGATCAGATACAAGCACCATTTCATCAGCGCCGCAGGAGACCGCTTCTCGCAGCACCTCTTCGGCCTGGGGCGGTCCCATGCTCATAACCGTCACTGTGCCGCCATACTGTTCTTTTAACCGGACCGCTTCTTCCAGAGCGTGGCGGTCAAACGGATTCATAATGCTCTCAACGCCTTCTCTGGAAAGGGTATTTGTCTTCGGGTCCAGACGAACGTCCTTGGTGTCCGGCACCTGCTTAACGCAAACGATAATTTTCATGATTGCTATAAATAATGTTGATTCAGAGGATTAAATGTAGTGGCAGATTGTCGTTGGGTTTTATGTCGGAAATGTTGTTTCCGGATGGAAACCGGCTAATTTCTGCTATATTCTTTATTTAATTCTTGCCCGATCACGTTTCGTTGTATCTGGTTGGTTCCCTCGTAGATCTGAAGAATTTTTGCGTCTCGCATCATTTTTTCAACCGGATATTCACGCATATATCCGTAACCGGCCAAGACCTGGACCGCGTCGGTTGTCACTTTCATGGCCATGTCGGTTGCAAAGGTCTTGCACATGGCTGAAACTTTTGAGATGCTTTTGGGCTTTGAATCGATGTATTTCGCAGTCGCGTAAATAAGAGCCCGTGCAGCCTCTATCTGGATTGCCATGTCGGCCAGAAGATGTTGTACCGCCTGGAATGAAATGACAGGTTTGCCGAATTGAATTCTCTGTTTGGCATAGGGAACAGCTACATCCAGGGCGCTTTGCCCCAGCCCGACCCCGAGAATAGCAATCCCGGGTCTGGATATGTTCAGTGTCTTCATTACCGTGATAAATCCTGTGCCGACCCTGCCGATTATCCGGTCCTCAGGTATCCGGCAGTCTTTGAAATAGAGCGGCCGTGTGGCGGATGCCCTGATCCCCAGTTTTTTTTCTTTAGGACCGTATGAAAAACCGGGATCAGTATCTTCAACCACGAACATGGTTGCTCCTCTGGCACCCTTTTTTCGGTCCGTCATTGCAATTACTGAATAGATATTTGCTTCACCGCCGTTTGTGATCCACTGTTTGGAACCGTTCAGCACCCATTCGTCATTGTCAAGCACCGCAGTTGTCTGGATGCCGGATGCATCGCTTCCCGCATCCGGTTCGGTCAGGGCAAAGGCTGCGGTTTTTTTGCCGCTTGCCACATCGGGCAGGTATTTATGTTTCAGTTCAGAGCTTCCTGAGATGATCATGGGATAGATCCCTAAGGCGCTGGCGGCAAAAACGGTTGCCACGCCTATGCAGCCGCGGGCAAACTGTTCAAGCGCTAGGATGTTTTCAAAACTACCTCCGCCGAATCCTCCGTATTCCTCCGGGATGTAAAGACCGGATAAATCTGCCTGGGCAATGGTTTTAATGATGTCGGTGGGGTACTCTTCTTTCTCATCAAGTTCGGCCCGCTGAGGTATGATCTTTTCATTGGCTATTTGACGGGCCACGTCAACGATCATCTGCTGTTCTTCGGTCAGGAAGTAATCCAATGTTTTTACCTTTTTATAATATAAGATTGTACGTTTTTCGGTTATGCCGGTTTGGGCATTACCACCTTATTATGGTGGTTCCCCAAGTGAAGCCTCCACCCATGGCGCACAACACGAGCAGATCGCCTTTTTTCAGTCTTCCTTCACGGTTGGCTTCATCCAGTGCGATCGGCACGCTGGCTGCGGATGTATTACCATATTTGTTAAGATTTATGAAGATTTTTTCAAAGGGAATATTCAGCCGATCCGCAAGGCCTTTCAGTATTCGGATATTGGCCTGATGTGGGATCAGCAGATCTATGTCAGCGACCGTCATGTCAACTGTTGCAAGGAGTTCACTGACAGCGCCGGACATAGCCCGGACTGCAAATTTAAAGACATCTTTTCCTTTCATCCGGATATAGGGCCCTTGCTCGGACCCGATTTCTGTTTTATTATTGTTTTTTGTCTGGAAGTTGAGATCGGGATTCATGCTCGGAGCGCTGTCCAGCATGAGGAGATCCGATAGCCGGCCATCGGAAAAGAGGCGGCTTGCCAGAATTCCACTGTCGTTGTTGTCCGAGGTTGCCAGCACACAGGCCCCGGCGCCGTCCCCAAAAAGAACACAGGTGTCCCGGTCCTTCCAGTTGACCCTGGCCGAAAGGTTTTCCGTACCGATAATCAGAGCCTTCATGTCCGGTTTGCATCTTAAATATTTGTCCGCGGTGTCAAGTCCGTACACAAACCCTGAACATGCCGCATTTACATCAAGGGCAAAGGCATTGACGGCGCCCAGCTCCTGTTGGACGAAACATGCGCAGGAAGGCATTGCCATCTCCGGTGTCATTGTGCCGACAATTATCAGGTCGATTTCGTCAGGAGTGAGCCCTGCCATTTTCAAGGCATCTTTTCCAGCGGCCGCAGCAATCCTTGAAGTCTCTTCCCCTTTTGTTGCGATTCGCCTTGATTTTATTCCGGTCCTGGTGGTGATCCATTCGTCGGATGTGTCCACCATTTTTTCCAGATCACGGTTTGTAAGAATCCGTTTTGGGAGATATGAACCTGTTCCCAGAATGGTCGGTCTGGTCATTGGATTGTTCCGTCTGTCTCAAGATTAGAGTTATTGCAGGTTTCCATCATGTCAAGGATGTATCGGTTCACCTCTTTCTCAACCAGTTTTCCTGCCTATTTGAGGGCGTTTTTGATGGCATTGGCATTTGAGAGTCCGTGGCAGATAATACCTATACCGTTTAACCCCAGAAGCGGTCCTCCGCCGTATTCGGTGTAGTCGACTTTTTTCTTAAAGTTTTCAAAGGCCTGCTTTGCCAGCATATATCCCATTTTTGCCATGAATGATTTGTTGATTTCGTCACGGAGCATAAGCATTACGGCTTCAGCAAGTCCTTCGCTCAGTTTCAGGCAGACGTTTCCTACAAAGCCATCGCACACGATTACATCCACGTCACCGTGGAATATGTCGCGGCCCTCGACATTGCCGATAAAGTTCAGGGGACTCTCCTGCAATAACTCGCGGGACTTCCTGACAAGCGTATTGCCTTTGCTGCTCTCTTCCCCTATGCTCAATAGACCGATTCGTGGTTCATCGATATCAAACATCACTTTTGAGAAGGCGGATGCCATGACCCCGAATTGAAGAAGGTGAATGGGACGGCAGTCGACGTTTGCCCCGACATCCATCATGACAAGGGGTTTCTTCAGAGTGGGATAGATGGAAGCAATGCCCGGTCTTGACACGTGCCGGAGTCTTCCGAGACCTCTGATGGCCGCAGCCATACTAGCTCCGGAGTTTCCTGCGCTTACCAAAGCCTGTACTTTACCTTGTTTGAGAAGGTCAACAGCGATTACGATGGATGAGTCTCTCTTTTTTTTAACAGCCTTGATAGGGGACTCATCCATTGAGATAACCTCTGTCGTATGCACGACATGGATTCTGTCATTATTCGAATAATCCTTAAGCGCTGTGGAGAGTCGATCCCTGTTTCCGACAAGTGTTATCTCAAGATCTGATTCGGTGACGGCTTTAATCGCACCGGATACTACTTCATCCGGACCACGATCACCGCCCATGGCATCCAGGGCTATATGGATTGTCATTACATCATCTATCCATCTCGCAAAAAGCACTCGATGGACTTTAACTGCGCTTGTAACATTTTGAAATTACGGGGCGGAGGTCCTGTTTCTCAGGCTTTTTGCGGGTCTGTTAACTAATTCGGTTTTGTCCGGAAACCACCGTTTCCGGCTTTAAGAATACAGGAGACAGAATTCAGAATATATGAAATCAAATAGATATTCCGGCTCCTGACTCCTGGATTCTCCATCCGTAAAGTCAGGCTTTGCCGGATGGAAACCAGTTCGTATTCGTCTTGAAACGGCCCTTATGAGGTTAGGGTTTACGAGACGCTTGTCAATTATTCTTCGTCGTCAACCCTTATGACGGTTCTGCCTTTGTAGGTGCCGCATCCGGCGCAGAGTCTGTGAGGCAGTTTCGGTTCACCACACTCGGGGCAGTTTGCCACGTTGGGAGGGGTCAGGGCGTCGTGGGAACGTCTTTTTCTGGTGCGGGAATGAGAGTGTCTTCTTTTGGGTAAAGCCATTTTTTTATACCTTCCTTATATTTGCCGGTAACAAATAGTCGACCGGCCAGATTTACCGTTATAAAAAAAAGCGGGGCTTTCCGCCATTGAAATCAGGGGAGTAGCCCTATTTGTGTCAAATTGTCGTTTTTTTCAGCTTGTCCAGTATTCTGAATGGTGAAGATCCGGAATCCTGAGGGCAACCGCATTTTTCCCGGTTTTTGTTGGCCCCGCAGCGATTGCACAATCCCTTACAGCTGTCCGAGCAGAGTTTTTTCCCTGGGATGGATAGAAAAATTTGCTGTCTCAGCACGTAAAATATATCAATTACAGGTTCGTCCAGGAAGATCACATCCATTTCATTGCGTTCACAGACGTGATTCTGGACTGATGTTCCCTTGAAATCATCCGCCAGTTCGAGGTCAGCCCGAAAGTTGACATCAAGCGGAAGATTGAAAGGGTCAAGGCATCGATCACAATGCAATACTATAGTTGTATTGATTGCGCCTTCCAGCAGGACCCGCTTGCCTCTCTTTTCCAGAAAGATCCTGGCATCGGCTGGTCCGGATCTGGAAATTTCATCCGAAGGAAACCATGATTCATCTCTGATCGTCAAATCCAGTCCTTCATCCGGGATCTGAGTAAATTGAACTTTCAAAGATGCACCCCATATGATTGAAGGATAAGTATCCGATGATGAAACAAGATAGTATAAATAATTATATTCCCATGTCAAGTGATTTTCTGTCTTGGAGCCGTCGTGCTGAGCCGGTTGACCAAGGCCATAATCAGGATGTGCACCCAAGAGACGGATCAGAGAATCATGGAGAGGCGGTCAAGCGCGTTTTTATATTTTTTATTTGCAATTGAGAGGATGTGTCTTAGAAGTTTTACTCCAAGGGCAGGGTTTGTTTCGACAAGATCATCCATTCTGTCGGATGTTAGGGTCAAGAGGAGGGAATCTTCCAATGCTGTTACGGTTGCGGAGATGTGTGTCCGCCCGCTTATGGAAAACTCACCCACGGTCGACCCTTTTTCAAGGATGGCAAGGAGGAAGTGTCTGCCGTGAAAACTTGTCTCTTTTTTCAAAGCCAGGCGGCCTTTCAGAATAAACCCCATAAAATTATATGGTTCTCCCTCGTTCATGATCGTGGCGTCGGCCGGCCAGTCTCTACACTCCAGAAAGGATGACAGTTCTTCAATCTCGCTGTTGGAAAAGGAATTAAGGATTGATTTTAATTCCTGTTTCAATTCTGAATTAAGGGTAGAATGGTTCATTTTCAGAGCGGCACTAATTTTCATCCTCGCTTTTTGCTACTTTTTCTTCCATCCTTTTGATCAGGCCCGCGTACTTTTCCCGTTTGATGACACTGCTAAACTGAGTCCTGTAGTTTTGGATGAGGCTCACTCCTTCAATAACAACATCATAAACCATCCATTCGTCTGCTGATTTGAATAGCTTGTAGACCAGAGGGATTTCAGCGTTGTTTTTCAGGGCCACGGTGTAGACCACGGCCTTGTCGTTTTTGATTATCTGCTTTTGATAAAGAATTTCAGAACCTGAATTTGATTCCACCCGGCGAACATACCTGTTCTGGAGCAGTTTTGAAAAGAGTTCGACAAAGTAATCCCGCTCTTCAGGCGCTCTTTTTTTCCAGTGTCTTGCCAGGGCGCGTTTTGACATCTCCCGGAAATCGAAACGGGTCTCCACAACAGACATTATCTGTTTTTTTTGTTCCGCTCTCATCTCGGGCCGGGAAAGCGTTTCATCTCCCAGGAGATTCAAAACCCTGTCAATCGTTCTTTTGACCAGATCAACAGGTTCCGGCTGAGATGAGAAGCCTGCCTGGACGTATCCAAAAATCAGAGCTATTGAGGTTAATATGATTAGATTTTTTTTCATAACGCAATACATGTTCAGATGGTAACTATTCAGCGTGATGCCGAAATATAGCTAAAAACCCCGAACTGTAACTATTCAGCAGCACACCCCAAGGGCACTTCCTGCGGGGCGCTTCATAGGGAGGCAAGCAGGTTGACCAGCTATACATCAAGTATGCTGGGCGACCTGATCGCCTCCCTATGGAGTGCTGCTGAATAGTTACTTCAGATATTTTGTCGGATCGCGGTTACAATAAAGGATTCCGTGAATCCGGCTGCAGCCAGACGTTTCTCTTCCAGTTTTGCTTTGAGGAAGTCCGTGCCGGCCGGCACCTGCACCCCATAGAATGAATAGTCTCCCCGATCAAATATCTTTACCAGGGCCTCTTTCCCAAAAAGGTTCAGTCTGTCAACCAGTTGCCTGACGTTGTCCGGGTCTACGTATGTGCCGACATTAATGAAAAAATCTCGATGTGTCAGGTCGGAACGAAACATACGCGGATTCTCATCCGGGTCCACGTCTTGATTTTGACCCTGTTTGTTCCAACTGGCCGGAATGCTTTCATTGAGACGGGAAAATATCGGCGAGCCCTCTTCTATCTTTGCATCTATGATCTGGTTGTGACGATGTTGCCGGTATGCATCCCTGATAGCCACGTAATGATCAAAAGATTCTTCTTTGAACAACTCATAATCACCTAATGCCAGCGATGTATTGTTCACGGTGTTGCCGAAGTAGGCGCCGGCAGCTGCCGATGTGTCAGCTGCCAGCAGATAGGTCAACGGATTGAGCATTGAATCTCCGATAAGTCCGACCGTATCTCGGAGATTTGATGGGCCAACCACCGGCCAGAACAGATAAATACCTTCCCCGACCCCGTATGTTGCCAGTGTCTGTCCCAAGTCTTCCTTTTTGGGATTGAGTCCGAATTCATCTTTTGCAGGGTCGCCGAGTCCTGCGACTCCTGCCGTGGTATTGATCAAAAACCTGGCAGCCTCTACCCCTGAATTTTCCACCTTGCCCTGGAGAAGGTTGTTGACTGCCCGTACAGGGCTCATCAGGTTGTTAAATGCATTGCTGATACAGACACGGAAATCTTTTGGAATGATTTTGGAAAAAATCGTGGCTACCGGTTTTATCAGCCAGAAATAGAGCTTGTCGTTAAAATGATAAAAGGCCCGATTGAGGCCTTCCATTGGATCTGCTACATCTGCCGTGGCTTCCTCATAAGCGGAATTTCCCAATATCGGATCATCGCCATGGGCAAGGGTGTTTTCTATCCCATTTGTAGTTGAGCAGGCGGAAAACGAGACGAGGAAGAGGAGCATCGTAAGCCGGGAGGTGATGAGAAAAGAGGAGTTGGTTTTCATGATCGTTTGCAGGGTAGGGCGGCAGTCTGTTTGAATTTTATTAGTCTATTTATATATTCTGCACTATTCCGGCTGCAGTATCAAGAAAAAGGTTGTATGAGTTTCAGACATCACCGAAGATGTACTTGCTTACAAGTTCCTCCAGGTCCACTGATGATTCGGTTTCCGAGATGAGTCCGCCATTTTTAAGAATCTCATCGGATCCGCCCTGGGTGAGTTTGATGTACTTGTCGCCGATTATTCCTTGAGTTCTGATTGAAGCGATGGCATCGTCCGTGACCGACACATCCCTGTTGATCATCACCGAGACTCTGGCCAGATCTTCCTCGCCAAGAGAGATTTTCGATACCTTTCCGATTTTTACTCCGGCCATTTCCACGGTTGCTCCCTCTTTGAGTCCGGAAACACTGTCAAAATCAGCAACAATGATGTAGCTCTTGTTCATGGAAAAGAATGAAAATTCCCCGAACTGAAGAGACATGTATACAAAACAGACAAAGCCGGCGATCACGAACAGGCCTACTGTAAATTCCAGACTTATTTTTTTCATTTTACACCTTTTATCAAAGGTTCAAGGTTCAGAGGTTCAAGGTTTATTTGATCGGAATTTTTTTTATTCAACCCTGAACCCTGAACCTTTGAACCCTGAACCTCTAAACCTCAGCCTTTCATCTTATGGCCATCTTGAATAATTGTCTTTTCGTCCTATCTCGGCGTCACAGCAAAAATGACAAATGCTCCCATCTACCTAATATGCGAAGTTTATACCCGAATGGGTACTTTTTTACTTTTACTGTTCCTTGACCTCGAACGAAAATCCTAAATTATTCAAGATACCCTTATTTGTCTCGCCGTCATCGTGCAGCGCATTGTTCGGCAATTGTCTTACCTTGAATAGGCATTTCCTGATATGAGAACTCCCATAGACCTGCATTGGCTTTAGCATGCTCAATTGTCATGCTGACGACATTCCCATGTTGATCAAGGTCAACATAAATATTTTCACTGATTTCCTTGGTCTCAATTATTTCTTTGCCAGTGAACTCGATTAAGGCGGTATCTGTATCAGAAAAATATTTTACTTTCATCTATAACCCTCCTTGAATGACCTATCGAAGAAGGCATTATGAACTGTTTCCCCATCTTCGAGTAAAATTACCCTCAAATATTTATCTACTTCTTCAATCTTCGCCCACTTTCTGATCCTGCCATCGGATTGAATTTCTATCTTGTCAGGACTTTCAATAGTCTGCATTATCCATGCATTTTTTATCTGAGCACGATCAGGTCTTATCCTGGTATATTCAAAATATTGTGTCGTTTTCATGTTACCATCATATTCTGGATGATACTATTTATCGAATTATTTTTTTACCGAACGACCGTCCGC